>DASQNB010000068.1:0-1975 GCA_035645175.1 Geodermatophilus sp. | reverse complement strand
CCGGACCTCGACGTCCCCGAAACCCTGCGTGGACACGAGGTACTCCGTCAGGGCCGGGGGAAGCGGCGACCGGTGCGTCGGGTCGTTGTAGAAGTCGCAGGCGGCCATGACCAGGTTCGTGGGGTTCGGCGTCTCGAGCAGTAGGCAGCCGCCGGGGCGCAGCGCCCCTCTCGCCGCTTCGAGCAGCGCCAGCAGGTCCTCGGTGACCAGGTGTTCGATGACGTGGAAGGCCGTGACCATGTCGAGGGAGTCCGGCGGCAGTGCCTCCAGGTAGCCGAGGGCGTCGCCGAGCTCCATGTCCAGCCCCCGCGCGCGGCCCGCGGCCACGAACGCGGGGTTGGTGTCGACGCCCCGGGCTGCCACCCCTGCGGCGCGGAGCAGGGTCAGCCACTCGCCTCGCCCGCAGCCCAGGTCCACGACGCCGCCGGGGCCGGCGAGCCGGTGGACGTCGGGCAGGTAGCCCTCGAGCTTGGCGCTGACCTCGGCGGTCGAGCCGCGGAAGTGCTCGGTGAAGTCGGCGTAGATGGCGGCGAAGCGCGGGCCCCATCCGTCGACGTCGTTGCCGCCCCCGCCGCTCGCCTGCAGACTCCGCAGCTCGGCCTCCACCGACTGCAGCCGGTCCTGGGTGTCCCGAGCCAGGCGGCCCAGCTCGCCGACGGCATGGCTCAGGCTCGCCACCTGTCGCTCGAGGTCCACCTCTCGCGCCTGCGGCGGGGATCCGTCCCGAGCGGCGCCCGGGCTCATCCCGCGCCCACTCTGCCGGCCTCCCCTGCGTCGGGATCGGCGGGCGCGGTGGCCGACGCGTCCGGCCTCGGGATCTGCCGGAGGACCTTCGCGGGACTGCCCGCGACGACGGTGTAGGGCTCGACGTCACCCAGCACCAGCGACGCGACCCCGACCACGGAGTGCGCGCCGATGCGGCAGGGAGCGACGACGATGACGTTGCTGGAGAGCCAGGCACCCTCTTCGATCACCACGTCGCGGCCGGAGGAGGGAACGGCCACCTGACGCTCGGCGCCGAACTTCGTCCAGTCGTGCGTGCCCGTGAGGATCGAGACGTTGTGCCCGAAGAACGCGTACTCGCCGATCGTCACGTCCCCCGAGGACAGGTTGATCAGGGCGTTGTTCAGGATGGCCGTCGGGTGGATGTGCAGACGGTCGGGATCGCCGTAGACGAGCGGCCGGAACAGTGCCGGGTCCTCGGTGGCCCGCGCTCCCGGGGGTTTCCCGTCGAGGCGGTCGTCGGAGAGGAACGCGAGCCCACGTTCACGCGCGGCCCTCATTGCGCGGTTGACCAGAGACATCAGGGTCCCTTCCTGCCGCCACGGCGGATCCCGGAGCCTGCCACTACCCTCCGCCGGAGCCCTTGACGCTCCTCGCCATGGCGTTCGCGGAGCACCTGGCCGTACATCCGGACGTGGAAGTCGGCGATCCTCGGCCACGTCCACCGGTCGGCGCCCGCGCGTCCGCCGGCGGCCAGCCTCGCCGCGAGGGCACGGTCGGACAGCACGAGGAGCAGTGCGTCGACCAGTGCAGCGGTGTCCCGCGGTGGCACACGGAGGACGCCCCCGACCTCCGTCGGCCGGTCCAGCGCGCCCGGAGGTGAGGTCGCGATCGTCGGTACGCCGTGCGCGAGCGCGGCGAGGAGGGACCCCGACTTGGCGGTCACCCCGGCGTCGAAGGGGAACACGGCCACATCCGCGGCGCGCAACAGGCGGGACACCTCGTCCTCGTGCAGGTAGCCCGTGAAGACGACGTGCTGCTCGACGCCGTGGTGACGTGCGACGTCCTCCAGGCCCTGGCGCATCGCATCAGCGGCACCGGCGTGCACGGAGTGGCTCTCGCCGCCGCCGGCGAGGACGAGCCGGAGACCGGGGACCACCCGGCGAACGTCGGCGACCGCCTCGATGAGGCCCGCGAGGCCCTTGACCGGATGGAGGAAGCCGAAGAAGACGGCGAGGCGTGCGTCCGGTGG
>DASQNB010000067.1:0-8238 GCA_035645175.1 Geodermatophilus sp. | reverse complement strand
GAGTCCTGCCCATCCGCTCGGCGGCTTCCTCGGCCAGGGCGGGCAGGACGTGGCTGTCGCGGATGGACCTCCGTGCAGCCACCACCTGGATGCGCGACGTCCTGGTCCGTGAGCTGTTCCACCAGTGATCCCGGTGTGGCGACGGCAGGCGACGTAGGTGGCGCTCGAGCTGTCGATCGAGGATCGGGGGCGGCATGTCCCAGGCCTGCAACACTGGGCCTCCCAGGATCGGAGTCGTGGCGGCCCTCGGCGCGGAGCACGTGGGTTCTCGTGCCGTCGGGAGCGGAGGTCGGAGCGGGGATGGCCGAGCTGGTGCCGGTGGGGCGGCAGGGAGCGCCAGGGGATGCACCGGCGTCGGAGGCGGCCTGGTTCGAGCCACACCGGCGGGAGCTGGTCGGGTACTGCTACCGCATGCTGGGCTCGGGGTTCGAGGCCGAGGACGCGGTGCAGGAGACGCTGCTACGCGCCTGGCAGAGCCTGGACCGCTTCGACGAGCGCCGCTCGGCCTGGCGGTCGTGGCTGTTCACCATCGCCACGAACGTCTGCGTCGACATGCTGCGGGCCGCGCAGCGCCGGGCGCGGGCGATGGACCTCGGTCCGGCCTCGCAGGGAGCTCCGGACCTGGGGTCCGTGCTGCCGGAGTCCCGGTGGGTGTACCCGATGGCCGATCGGAGCGTCCTGCGGGAGGACGGCGACCCGGCAGAGCTGGCCGCGCAGCGCGACACGATCCGGCTGGCGTTCATCGCGGCGCTGCAGCACCTGCCGGCACGCCAGCGCGCCGTGCTGATCCTCCGCGACGTCCTGCGCTGGAAGGCCGATGAGGTCGCGCAGCTGCTCGGCGTCACGGTGCCCGCGGTCAACAGCGCGCTACAGCGGGCCCGCGCCACGCTGGCTGCCCGGAGTCCCCGCCTCGGCGACCCCGTCCCGCCGGCGGCGGACGCGGAGCAACAGCGGCTGGTGCGCCGGTACGTCGACGCCTTCGAGCGCCACGACGTCGAGACGCTGGTCTCGCTCCTGCATGAGGACGCGATCACCTCCATGCCGCCGTTCGTGTGGTGGCTGCGCGGCCGTGCGGCGATCGGGCGGGTGATGGCGGCCAGTGACGCCTGCCGCGGCGACCGGTTCATCCCGACCCGGGCCAACGGAACGGTGGCGCTCGGCCAATACCGGCGCGGTGGCCCCGACGGTGCGTACGAGCCGTTCGCCCTCGTCGTGGTGGAGACGGCGGAGAGCGTCATCACGGAGACGACCACCTACCTGGAGGCATCGCGACTGTTCCCCTCCTTCGGCCTGCCGCCGGGGTGGCAGCCGTAGCGGTACCGCGTCGTCGATGGCGATGAACGCACCCGATCGGCGATGAGTTCTCCGCCGCCGATCCGTACTACCGGTATCGATCCGAGGAGGAGATCCGAATGTCGGCAGTGCTCTCGCGCGATGGAACGACGGTGGCCTTCGATCGGTCGGGTTCGGGCCCGGCGGTCGTCCTGGTCGACGGGGCCATGTGCTCCCGGGCCTCCGGCCCGATGCCGGCGCTGGCACGGGAACTCGCACCGAGCTGTGCGGTGTACACGTACGACCGTCGCGGGCGGGGGGACAGTGGAGACACCGCTCCATACGCGGTCACCCGAGAGGTCGAGGATCTCGCGGCGGTCATCGAGGAGGCGGGCGGATCGGCGTACGTCTACGGCATCTCCTCCGGCGCCGCGCTCGCCCTGGAGGCCGCCGCCAGTGGACTACCGATCATCAAGCTCGCCCTGTACGACCCCGCGTTCACAGCCGAGGCCGGGGACCCGCAGGAGAAGAAGGCGTACTCCCACCGGCTGGGCGAACTGCTGGCCGCCGGCCGCCGAGGTGACGCCGTCGAGCTGTTCCTGACGACGGTCGGGGTTCCACCGCAGGCCGTCGCCGCGATGCGCCAGCAGCCCGTGTGGGCACTCTCCGAAGCGATCGCGCCGACCCTGAGCTACGACGACGCGGTGCTCGGCGACGGGACGGTTCCCCGGGAGAAGGCGGCCCGGGTCGCTGTCCCCGTGCTGGTGCTCGACGGTGAGGCCAGCCCCGCCCCGCTTCGTCACGCGTCCGCAGCGACTGCCGAGGCCCTGACGCACGGTCGTCACCAGACCCTGTCCGGCCAGGGGCACGATGTCGCTCCCGAAGCGCTCGCGCCGGTGCTCCGGGAGTTCTTCAGGTGACCGTCCGGGTGATCCACAGCTCTCCCTCCTCGATGGGGCCCGTCCCGGACAGGGACGGTCGGAGGAACTGACCTTCGCGCCTCGTCGGCGAACTGGTGGATGAAGGACATCAGCTGGTCCTGGTCGACGGTCATGAGAGCTCTCCATCTGACGTTCCGGATACGACGTCAGCGACCCTCCGACCGGTCGATGCAGGCCGGTTGCACCCCGGCTGCACCCGGACGGCGACACCGCCCGCCGGGGAGATGGCGCGAGTCAGGCGCCCAGGCGGAGCGCGGAACGCGCGTACGTCACAGCCGCCGCACCTGAGAGAGCGGCCCCTCGGGTCGCGGCCGCGGCGTACCGACAGCCGTCCGGGCCGCCCAGCAGGCGGGCCGCCCGGGCATCGTCGACCGGGGAGGGCTTTCCCGCCGTCCGCAGAGCGTGGTGGAGGACGACGACGTCCTCGTCCCGGCCGAGCCGGAGGAGCAGGCGCACGACGTACCGCAGGTTCAGCCACTGCTGGGTCCAGTCGCCCACTCGGTCCCAGTGGTCGAGGACGACGGCGAGGGCGTGTGCCGCTTCGGTGGGGTCCGCGTGGACGGCGCGGGTGGCCGCGGCCTCCATCAGCGCGATGCCCTGCCACCAGAAGTCGTGCACCGATGCGGCCAGTGCGGCGGCGTCGTCGAACAGGGCGAGTGCACGATGCGGGTCGGTCTTCTTCAGCACGAGGCCCAAGGCGTAGCGAGCCATCGACCGAGCGGTCGGGTTGGCGGTGACCTCGGCGACGGTCAGACACTCCTCCGCCGCGGGGAGCCCGAGCCACGGCTCTCGCCGGACGGCATGGCAGATGGCGACGTAGTACAGGGTCCACACCAGCCGGATCGGGTCGCCGGCGTGCCGTGCGACCGCCACCTGGGTGGTGTAGTGGCGCAGGGGCGAGTCCACGTGGCCCTCGTACAGGTCCACGTCTGCCGCGACGTCAGCGGGATGACCCGTCCGTGCCGCTCCAGGCCCGGGTGTCCGACCGCCTGCCTGCGCCGCCAGCCGCTGGGCACGCGCGAAGTCGCCGACGTTCCAGGCGCCGCGCGCCGCCGCGCCCACGCCCGCGACGAACAGCGGGTGGTCCACGGGGGTCACTCCGAGGGCGCGCTCGGCCCAGCCGGCCGGCTCGTAGCCGAGCCGGATCTGCGACACCTCGGGCAGCGACGTGACCAGCCGCATGGCGAGGTCGGCATCCCGCAGGGCCATCGCCTTGTCGAACGCTGCCCGGAAGTTGTCCAGGTCGGGCATCGTCCGCTCGACCCAGCGGCGCTCGTCCGGCCCCTGGACCCCCCGAGCAGCATCCTCTGCCAGGCCGACGTAGTAGCGGGCGTGCCGGACGGCGAGTGCATCGTCCCCCACCAGGTGTTCCTCGCCGTACGCCCGCAACGTCTCGAGGAGGCGGTACCGGGTGCCGCCAGGGAGGATCTCCGGGAACACCATGGACTTGTCGACCAGACCGGTGAGCAGGTCGAGGGTGTCGGACTCCGCGCGGTCCGGATCGGCGCAGACCGCGTGGACGGCGGCGAGGTCGGCACCTCCGGCGAACACCGACATCCGCGTGAACAACTGCTGCTCGCGCGGCGACAGCAGCCGGTAGGACCAGTCGAGGGCCGCGGACAGGCTCTGGTGACGTGGTTGCGCCGTCCGCGTGCCGGGGACGCGCAACCGCTCGGCGTCGAGCCGCCGAGCCATCTCGGCCGCGCTCATCACCCGCATCCGGGCCGCGGTCAACTCGATGGCCAGCGGCAGCCCGTCGAGCCGACGGCAGATCTCGGCGACCACGGCGTCGGTCTCCCGATCGGGACGGAAGTCGGGCCGCGTGGCCTGCGCCCGGTGCACGAAGAGAGTCGTGGCGTCGACCACGGGGAGGGGGCGCACGGGCCAGACCTGTTCACCCGCGACCCCCAGCGCCTCGCGGCTGGTGGCCAGGAGGACGACTCCCCGGCACTGCGCGAGAACCCGTTCGGCCAGGATCGCCGCGGCGCCGAGCACGTGCTCGCAGTTGTCGAGCACGAGGAGCAGCCGCCGTCCGTGGAGGTACTCGATCACCGTCTCCTCGATGGTCAGCCCGTGGCGTTGCTGCACCCGGAGGGCCGCCGCCACCGCGTGCGCCACCGCGGCGCCGTCCGGGAGCGGGGCGAGCTCGCACAGCCACACGCCGTCCGGGAAACGGGGGCGCTGGTCCTCGGCCACCTCGACCGCCAACCGGGACTTGCCGACCCCTCCGACGCCGGCGAGCGTGACCAGCGGTGCACCCTGCAGGGCGGATGCCACGGCGGTGGCCTCCTGCTCCCGGCCGACGAAGCTGGTGCTGCGCCTGGGCAGGTTCGTGGACCACGAGGTGGCCGGAGCCAGCAGCGCGGGATCGTGCCCCAGCAGCTGGCGGTGCACCCTGCGCGTCGGCTCCGACGGCTCCACGCCGAACTGATCGACGAGCACCCGCCGCAGGTTCCGGTACACGGCCAGAGCCTCGGTCTGGCGTCCGCTGGTGTACAGGGCCCGCATGAGCAGCACGGTCAGCCGCTCCCGCTCGGGGAAGCGGCTGACCAGGTCCTCCAGGTCCGGCACGACCTCGAGGCCGCGGCCGAGGCGGAGCATGGCCTCCGCACGCTCCTCGACGGCGACGAGCCGCAGGTCGGCGAGCCGCGCGACGTCGCCCTCGGCGCCGAGGGCGACGACGTCGAACTCCCCGAGCACCTCCCCCCGCCACAACGCGAGGGCGGTGTCGAGCAGACCCAGTGCGCGCCCGTGGTCGTTCGCCGCGGCGTGCTCCCGCGCCTCGGCCACCAGCTGGGCGAACACCCCGGCGTCGAGTTCGTCCGGAGTCACCTCCAGCTCGTAGCCGGGCGCGCGGTATCGCAGGCGGGGTGCCCCGGCCAGCGGGGGCAGCACCGCTCGCAGGCGTGAGACGTAGGCGCGCAGCGCCACAGCCGCGTTCGGGGGAGGGGCGTCGCCCCAGACGGCGTCGACGAGGCGGTCGGCCGGCACCACGGCGCGGGGATGGAGCAACAGCTCCGCGAGGAGGGCGCGCGGCTTCGGGCCGCCGACGGCCACGGGAACACCGTCGTCCGCGGCGACCTCGAGCGGTCCGAGGATCCGGAACTGCACCGATTCATCCGCTCTGCACGGTCACGCCGTCTGCGCCTGCAATCCGATTGCAAGGCGCACTGGCGACTCTAGTGCTGGCTCGACCGGGGGGAGGACGAATGCGAGCGAACCCGACGCGACCTCGAGAGAGGACAGCCGATGACTGCGTACCGACCGCTCGGCGTCGGTCTCACGCCGATGGAGACCCGGCGGGACGTCGTGCTGCACGTCGCCACGCGCGCCGAGGAGCTCGGGTATGCCGGGTTCTTCCTCGCCGAGGGATGGGGGCACGACGCCTCGGTGCTGCTGGCGGAGGTGGCCGTGCGGACCAGCCGGATCGGTATCGGCACGGGGGTCCTCAACGTCTGGGGCCGCAGCCCCGCGTCGATCGCCATGCTGGCGGCCACCCTGGCCGAGGTGTCCGGCGGCCGGTTCGTGCTGGGCCTGGGCGCCGGGTCTCCGCAGCTCTCCGAGGGGCTGCACGGCGTCGCGTTCCGGGCACCCGTGCAGCGGCTGGGCGAGGTGACCCGGCAGGTGCGTCGGCTGCTCGGCGGCGAGCGGCTCACGCCCGCCGTCCCCGGAGGGAGCCGGCCGCTGCGCCTGGCGGTGCGCCCGTCATCCGGCATCCCGATCCAGTTGGCGGCACTGGGACCGGAGGCCGTGCGGCTGACCGGCGAACTGGCCGACGCCTGGTACCCGTTCCTGATGCCCGTCTCCGGGCTCGAGGACGGCATCGGGCTGCTCGAGGAGGGCGTCAGCCGTGGGCAGCCCCGCCGGCCGGTGCCGCAGGTCCGTCCGGGCGTCCCGGTGGCCGTGTCCCCCGATCCGGCACGCGCCCGTCAGCTGGCCTCCTGGTGGGTGACCTTCTACCTCACCAGCATGGGACCGCTGTATGCCCGGACCCTGCGGGACCGCGGCCTCGGCGAGGCCGTGGACGCCGTCCTATCAGCTGATCCCGCGTTGCTCGCCACCGGCGTCCCGGACTCCGCCCGCGTCCTGCTCGACGAGCTCACCGTGTGGGGAGACGCCACCGTGGCGCGGGAGGGCCTGGGCCACTGGTACGCCGCGGGTGCCGACATGCCGATCATCGTCCTGCCGCCAGGTGGGGACCTCGACGAGCTCGACCACGCCCTCGAGGCCCTCAGCCCGCTGGTCCCCGCCGGGCAGGGCACGGATCACCATGACCGAGAGGAGCCATGACCGCCGCCAGCGGAGCCGCGCACTCAGCAGTCACCGCCGGCGACGTCGGTCGGGACGATCGGCGGCCCGGGTCTGCGAGCTCCGCGAGGCCGGGCCACGCAGAGCTCGCCAGGCGGCGGCGACCACGCCGAGGCCCACCACGGCCATGCCTGACGGCTTCGGTGACCACCGCAGCGCGGCGACGGCCATGCCGGGAGGTTCGTTTCGCTGCGGATCGGACTCGCGCCCCGGCGCTGTCGTCGTCGGCTCCGGCGAGGTCGTGGTGAAGGCATCGAGCATCGCGGGGACGAAGGCCGCCATGTCCTGGGGCCCTCTGCTCGTGGTGAGGTTCCCGTCCCGGACGACCTCCTGGTCGAGCCAGGTGGCACCGGCGTTCACCAGATCGTCCCGGATCCCGGGCCAGGAGGTGAGGGTCCGTCGGCCGAGGAGTCCCGCCGATGCGAGTACCCACGGTCCGTGGCACAGGGTGGCGATGGGCTTGTCACTCATGGCGAACGCGCGGACGAACTCCCGTGCGTGGGTGGACTGCCGGAGCAGGTCGGGGTTGATGAACCCGCCGGGGAGCAGCAGGCCGTCGTAGTCGCCAGGATCGGCTTCGCCGACGGTCTTGTCCACGCCGACCCGGCTGGCGGGCAGGTGCAGGTTCACCCCGCGGATGCGTCCGTGCCGAAGGGACACCACGTCGACCTTCGCGCCGGCCCGCTTCAGGGCTCGCAGTGGAACGGTCAGTTCGACCTGCTCGAAGCCGTCGGCCGCCAGGGCGGCGATCCTGCGGCCCTTGAGCGGGCGTCTGTCAGGCATGTCGTCCTCCTGTCGCTCGATGGCGCCCCGTATGACGTGCAGGGTCTGAGCGTCGGCGTGCCGGTGCCAGGCGGTGCGAGCGCCGGAGCTGAGTGCACGGCGTCGACCTCGCCGCGGGACTCGGGGCCTGCGTCAGCACCGGCCCCCTGGCGCCGCGGCGCCTCCCAAGACGGCGACCCGCCGGGGAGACGTCGCCGGACAGAGCTCGCCCTGGTGCTGGCGCGGGACCCCTCGACGCGGGTGTCCGCATCACCGGGCGGCGCCACGACGGCGCCGGCCGGCTCAGGAGGATCGGCAGACGCAGCCCCGCGTGGTGGTGCCCTTGAGGGTGGCGTGGCAGAACCTGAGCCCGATCGCGTCGTGACGGGCCACCGGATGCGGGCAGGCGGTGCACACTGCCCCGCCCTGCGGCTGCGGTGCGCTGTCAGCGAGGACGTCCATCCGTCGAGCGGGGGACCGGGTGTCGGCGTGGGCGGTCAGCGATGCGGGGAACGCGGAGGGGATCATGGCGAACGCCTGACTCCGCCGTGGGACGGCGGTGTTGTGGGACGTCGGATCCGGCACCGCGTCGGGGCGGTGCACGAGGAGGACCGACAGCCTCACGCTACGCCCGCCGACCGTTGGCAGACCCCGCCTGCGGGATCGAGTGGTGCGCGACGGGTCCAGGCCCGGCGGCACCTCGGGCCACAGCGCCGGACCGACGGTCATGCCGGGACGCCTGGACGGGCCCGCCACTCCCGCAGCCGGCTGACGACCAGTACGGCGACCAGCGCGCCGGTCGCGTCGAGCGCCGCGTCGACCGGGGACACCACCCGCCCCAGGGGCAGCGCCCACTGGAGCAGCTCGATGGCACCGGCCGCCGTCGCTGGGGGGCGCTGAGCCCCTCGGCGTGCCGAGCTGCAGCCAGCGCGGTCGAGCCGCCCCGGTGGTCATC
>DASQNB010000066.1:0-1890 GCA_035645175.1 Geodermatophilus sp. | reverse complement strand
GCGGCGATGTTCGCGCTGTACGAGGGCATGGCGCAGGCGCCGTCCCCGGTGGTCAGGCAGCCCTCGCTGTAGGGCGTGGGCTCCTCGAGCTGGACCATGTCGTACTGCGCGAAGACCGCGTGCGGGTGGTACAGGTACAGCACGATCGGCTCCTGGCGGCTGTAGCTGTTCTCCAGCTGCGCCAGCTCGGCCGCCTCGCTGGAGACGACGTGCTCGAGCGTGATCCCGTAGCCAGCGAGCCGCTTGGCGTTCTGCTCGGTGGTGATGTAGCCCGGGTCGGCGTCGTAGAACTTGCCGCCCAGCTGGTCGGCGTAGTCGTTGAGCTGGGTGACGCTGGTCAGGCCCTCGAGCGGGCCGCCGGGCGCGACGGCGTAGGCGGGCACGAACCAGCCCTGGGCGGCGTCACCGTAGGTCTCCGACACGATCTCGACCCGGTCGCCGGCGCCGTCGGCGAGTTCCTGCTGGTTCGGGAGGGCGACCTCGGTCAGCAGGTCGATGTCCCCGCGCTGCGCGCCTGCCCACGCCGCCGCCGGGTCCAGCTGCGTCGTCTGCAGCGTCGACACGCCCAGCTCGGGGCGGTCGGCGGCGATCTCGCTCAGGATGGAGTTGGTCAGGCCGGCGGCCGTCCAGCTGAACTGCGCGGTCTGGACGGTGATGCCGTCCCCGGCGCTCCCGGCGCTCTCGGCGCCCTCCTCGGCGCTGCAGCCGGTGACGGTCGCGGCGAGCAGGGCGGCCAGCGTCACCGCGGACGCGCGGGGACGGATCGAGGTGCGCAGCATGGGGGTCTTCTCTCGTGGAGGCGCCGGCTGGTCGCGCCGACGGAGGTGGTCGTGCGGCGGGGCGCAGGCCCTCCGAGGAGGACCTACGCCCCGCCGTGCGGTCAGTTCTCCAGACGAGCGTCGTACAAGAGCCCGGTCAGGCGCCAGTCGGGCCGACCGGCTGGTCCCCCCGGAGTGTGATGCGGTGCATGACGCGGCGCTGGTCGCCGTAGTCGCGGTTGGCGTAGTGCACCGTCGACCGGTTGTCCCACATGACGACGTCCCCCACCGACCACCGGTGCCGGACGATGTGCTCCGGCTTGGTGATGTGGGCGTAGAACAGGTCGAGCAGGTACCGGCTCTCGGCGTCGGAGACCCCGGCGATGTGCGACACGAAGCCGGGGTTGACGAACAGCCCCTTGCGCCCGGTCTCGGGGTGCACCCGCACGACCGGGTGCTCGATCGGGACGAGGGCCTGGAACTGCTGGCCCTCCCACTTCGTCCGCTCCTCGCGCTGGGCGAGGTAGTAGCCGAACTCGCGGGTGCCGTCGTGCACCGCGACCAGCTGGTCGGCCAGTCGCTGCAGCGGCTCGCTGAGCGACTCGTAGGCCAGCTGGAGGTCCGCCCACTGGGTGTCCCCGCCCGTGGGCGGCAGGACGACGGCCCGCAGGACCGACCCCAGCGGTGGACGCCGCACGAAGGTGACGTCGGTGTGCCAGACGTCGGCGAACCCGCCCGTGGCGCTGTCGAGGGCGTAGATCTCCGGGTGCTGCTCGTCGACCCCCGGCACCACCGGGTGCGACTCGGTGACCTCGCCCAGGCGGCGGCCGAGCGCGATCTGACTGTCGGGGTGGAGTGCGTGCTGTCCGGAGAAGAACAGCACCTTGCGGTCGGCGAGTGCGCTGCGGATGGCGCGGACCTGCGCGTCGGTCACACGGCTGAGGTCGACACCGTGGACGCGGGCGCCGAACCCGGGCGCGAGGCGCTCGAGGTCGAGGGTCGGCGACACGGTGGCAGGCAGGACGGGGGCGGTGATGGTCATGAGGGAACTCCGGTGGTGGGTGTGGAACGGGGTGGCTCGGACGGCGTCAAGCCGGACAGAGCGCGCTCGCGCACCGCAGCAGGTCGACGT
>DASQNB010000065.1:0-7052 GCA_035645175.1 Geodermatophilus sp. | reverse complement strand
CGGAGCCGACGCAGCGGGTGACCCACCTGACCTACGCAGTCCGGGAGCGGTGACTGCCTCGAACTCAGCGCTCCCCCGCCGAGGTCAGCAGCGCGGTGAGATCCTCGACGCTCTGAGCGTCAGGAAGGGCGAGAGTTCGGGCCGCGATCTCAGCCGCGCGCTCCTCCGGGAGGGACCTGACGGCGTTGTCGTGGGACTTCCTCGCCAGCTCGTCGTCGGACAGGGGGTTGCCGGGGCCGCCGCGGTTGACCTCGACGCGGGTCTCGAGGTCATCGATGCTGTCGGCGTCGGCGAGCATCCCACCACGCAGGTCGTCTTCGGCGCGCCTGAACTCCTGGAGAGACCGACCATCCGTCCGCTGTGCCTCTCCCATCGGGTCGCTGAGTCACCCGGCCGCGAGACGACGGCGATCCTCCGTGGAGAGCAGCGCGTCCAGGGTCACGAAGGTGTAGCCGGCCGCGCGCATCCGCTCAATCATGTCGGGCAGCGCGTCGGCATCCAGAGTCGTGCCGTCCTCCGGGTTCGACCCGAGATGCATCAGCACGATCTCTCCGGGTCGAAGGGCGTTCATCGCCCGGTCCGTCACCTCCTGTGCGCTCATACCGCCGCTCGTGCCCTGCCATCCCAGCGTGTCCACCGTCCACCGCACTGCGACGTACCCGAGGTCGTTGACCGCCGCGATGGTCCGCTCGTCCCGGTCCCCGAACGGGAAGCGGAACAGTGGCCGAGGATCAGCTCCCGCGGCGAGGATCCGCTGCTCTGCGCCCTGCACCTCGTCTCGGATCGCCTGGTCCGGCAGCGCGGGGAAGTGGGGATGGGTCATCGAGTGGTTGCCCAGCCGGTGACCGTCCGCGTGGATCACCGCGACGCCGTGCGGGTTGTTGTCGACCCACTGCCCGGTCAGGAAGAAGGTCGCCGGCACCTGCTGGTCGGCGAGGGTCCCGAGGATGCTCGGCAGCCCCGCCGAATTGGCACCGGCATCGAACGTGAGCGCGACGACGCGGTCCCCGGTCGGGATCTCGGTGACGTCCTGACCACGTAGGTGAGCCGGGACGGCCGGCGGGTCAGCGGTCGTCGGCTCCGGGGTCGGGGTCGTGCCGGTGGACAGCGACGCCGACGCAGCTGGCGGAGCGCTCACCGATCCACGCCCTGTGCTGTCCCCCGAACCATCGCCGCAGGCCACCGACAGCGCTAGGTGCGTCTTTGCCAGGGCTGCCATCGACCAGCCGGTTGTCCGGGAATCCGCGTCCACGCGCGTCGTCATCGTCTGCTCCCTAGTGCCCGGGCGTTCAGCACATCGTGGGAACCGGGCCGCACGCAAGCGGCTGCGACCTCCCGGATCCGATCCAGGACCAACGGCACGACAGACGGAGGTCAGCGGCCGGCTTCCGGGCGAGCGCGCCCCGGGAGGTGCGGCGTCCCGCTGGAATCCCCACCGAGGGCTTCAGCAGCGTGCTGCAGGTGCTGGCTGGAAGGGACGGTGAGCGCGCCATTGTCGAGAAGTCGTTGCGGAAGTACGCCAGCGGGGTTGGCGCGCGGCGCCATGGCCGCGCCCTGCGGCGGTCCAGGCCACAAAGCGGCGGTGCGCGGCCGCATTCGATACTCCGAACTCCGCGGGCAGGTGCCGCCAGGCGCAGCCAGTGGTCAGCACATGGACGATCCCAGTGACCACCGCCCGGTCATCGACGTACCGGGTGCCACCGCCCTGTGGGCGTTCCCGCCGCGGCGGGATCAGCGGCTCAACGATCTTCCACAGCCCATCGGGCACCAACTCCTGACCCACTCCGTGCGCCACGACCGGACAACATCGCGCAGGTCAGCACTCATCCACATGAGACGAGCTCTGCACTTCCGCGGTCTGTCTTGCTTCGTTCCCACAGGTTTGAGCCTGGGGAGGAGTGGGTATGAAAGGACGCCGCAACTGTCGGGCCACCTCATGGTGAATGTAGGGGCGGGACGGATATGTATGCGATGTTGGCGACTCGGGCGGAGGTGTGCGAGACGCTCAGGAGCACCAGCGAGGCGTTGGGCCGGTCCCTACCGGGCGGCAGCATGTTCTACACCGACTTCCTCGGACCCTGCTCCACCCAGGCCGTCGCCTGCGGCGTGCGTGGCGGTGTGGGCGGTGGTGGCTACGTCAAGGTGCTCGCCAACGAAACGCCCACCGAGCAGCTGTGAAGATGTTGAATCAGCGTCAGGGCGTACTGGCGGCTGGAGACGCCAGCGCGGCGCCGCCACAGGCTCTGAGTCGACGTACCTTCCTCGTCGGCTTGTCTGTGACAGCTGTCGCGATCCCACTCATCGCAGTGATGCCTGAGAAGGCTCAGGCCCGAATCCCCTTCAGGGGGGTCGACGTGCGTCCGCGAGCCGATTGGGCTCGGGGCCTGTCTCCCACGGGTCCGTTGCAGCAGGAGCGACCAGGCGACACCCGCTTCCTTCTCGTCCACCACACTGCGTCCGCGAATGACTATGACGTCGGCGATGTGCCTGGTCTGCTCCGCGGCTTCTACTGGTTCCACACCGGCCCGGACAGGAAGTGGCCGGACGTTGCCTACAATTTCTTCGTCGATCGGTATGGCACGGTGTGGGAGGGCCGCACCGGCAGCTTGACCGGTCCGGTGATGCCCGATGCAACCGGTGGCAGCCAGGGGTTTGCCCAGTTGTGCTGCTTCATCGGCCACCACCAGGCTGAGGCTCCGACCCCGGAAGCCCAGACTTCCATGACGGCCCTGCTAGCAGCACTTGCGGATGTCTATGCCATCGAAACCGCGCCGGGTGCCACGACCACCTTCGTGTCCCGTGGGTCCAACCGCTGGCCGGTCGGTACCACGGTGACCACCACGACGATCGCTGGACATCGGGACATGTCTCTCACCGCTTGCCCTGGTGATGCCGCCTATAGATTGGTACGAGATGTGTTCCCCGCCGCAGTCACCGCGCTGAGGCCGACCCCACTCTGACTTTCCCCCCACGACCGTGAGTGATGTCCCGGAGCGGACCGCTGCGTCGGCCGAAGTGCCTTGGTACTGCAACGGCAGTCATGGTGGTGCCTGTCCGCGGGCTCGGTAGTGGGCGGTGCGGGCCTGGGCCTGGAATCGTCGTCGCAGCCCGTCGGCTACCACAGGCGTGATGCAACGTCTTGTGGGTCACGAGAGGCTGTGCGGCTGCGTCCGTCATCCTCGATACGCTCTGGCTCACTCACGGGTCACTGAGGAGAGGTACATGCGCAGCCTGTTGGTCAGCTTCCGCAACTTCGCGTTCTCCGGCAGCCTGATCGACCTCGCCGTAGGGCTGGCGATCGGCGCGGCGTTCGCCGCCGTTGTGGAGTCGCTGGTCGGAGACGTGATCCTCCCTCTGGTCGCGGCCATCTTCGGAGCGCCGAACTTCGATGCCCTCGTCCTCACCGTCAACGGCGGCCAGATCCGCTACGGTGCGTTCTTGACCGCGCTTGTCTCGTTCCTTCTGCTGGCGTTCACGATCATGATGATCGTGCAGGCGATCCGCCACGCGACCGGCCGCGAGACCGCTGGCGCCCAAGGCAGCCGCGAGTGCGACCACTGCAAGAGCTTCATCCCAGTGGACGCTTCGGTGTGCATGTTCTGCACCCGCGACGTCGAACCCATCGTCCCTTGATACGGCAGCGGCACGCACAGGTGCTGTTGCAGTAATGAGGCCTGTCCTGGCGATCACTTCAGCCGGATGCGGATGGCGGCGATGACAAGCGGTTGAGCCGGTTGCAGCAGCGCTCGATGAGGTCGCGCTGGCGGTAGGCGTCGCGGTCGAAGGCCGACGGGCGGCCGCCGATCCCTGCCGGGCGTGCGAGGCGTGCTGGTCGGACCGCTCGGGGCCGGAGGTCGTCTCCAGCCTGGCCCTCGGTCAACCGGATCACCAACGGCCGGCCGCGGGCGTCGGCGGCCAGGTGCAGCTTGGTGGTCAGCCCACCGCGGGAGCGGCCCAGCGCCCCGCCAGGGCAGGCGTCAACCGCGCCCGGTGCCCCGCCAAGTGCGCAACCGGCAACCTCGGTGCCCCCTTCTGCCGCGCTCCGGCGACGTACTGGTGGGCCCGGACGCTGGTGTGGTCGATGTGCACCTTCCACTCCACCGGCTCCCGTCGCCGGTGCACCTGCACAAGGCCAGGATCCGGTCCCAGGTGCCATCGGCCTGCCAGCGGCGCAGCCGCTCATGGCAGGTCTTCCAGGACCCGTAGCGCTCCGGGACATCCCGCCACGGCGCTCCGGTGGCCGGCTTCCAGCAGCTCCCATCGACCACCTGCCGGGGGTCTCGCCATCGGCCGTTGCGTCGCCCGGGCGCGGGAGCGGGCTCTCGATCCGCGCTCAGGCTTCGTCGGTGAGTTCATGCCGGCGAATCACAACCCGACCTGGACGACAACCGCGGAAGTCACCCGGGCAGGACCGGGCCCACGAGCGCGAGCGCGTGTACCGATGAGCAGCGAGAACACGTCCGACAACGACCAGGCGCCCGACCGCCAACGCGTTACTGAGAGCCGCAACGAGAATGGCCGCGGCGACTTGCGTCAGATGGGCATCCTGGCGACCGCCGCTAAGGAGATGCAGCCGACACTCATCCGGTCCTCCGTTCCAGCATGACGGCTGCGACCCGAGAGCGGTCGTCATGACTGTGTGCCACGCTGCTGACCTTCCTGGCAGCCAGCCTCATCATGACCGCCCCAACCAAGCAGTGGTCGGATCGGTCGGACGAGACGGCCATGAAGAGAGATCTCATCAGCAGGATCACCGAGGCGTCCACGGAGGCCATGTCAGCCGGCGACTGCGTTGTCTCCATTTGCTTGCCCGAGTGTGCACTGGTCAGCGATGACGACGCTGATCCTGCCGCAGTGAATGCCTCCATCGTCGCTCGTCGTCGGGCACTCGTCGCCAACGACAGGGCCTGGGCCAGAGCAGAGTCGGTCACCGCCGTGGTGAGGTGGGGCCCGTCCACGGACGGACGGAGCCGTCGGGCGCCCGCCCCGGCCCCGCGAGTCCGTGGGAGCGTGACGGTCCGATCCCCGCGCCGAGGAGCCAGCGATGACGTGCCCGCCCCCTCCGCGCCGGCGACGGGCGGGCTCCGCGCGACGGCGGTCTGCGGGCCGACGCCGGTGACCGCGCAGCTCGGGTTCGGGCTGGCCGCGATCGGGCGGCCCGCCTACATCACCCCCGGCCGGGGGGCCGACCTCCCCGCCGACCGCTCCCCCGCCGCCCTCGAGGCCCGGGCGCACGAGCTGCTCGACGCCGCCGCGGCCGCGGGCGTCACCTACGTCGACGCGGCCCGCTCCTACGGCAGGGCCGAGGAGTTCCTCGCCAGCTGGCTGCGCCGCTCCGGCGCCCGTCCGTTCGTGGCCAGCAAGTGGGGCTACCGCTACACGGCCGACTGGCGTCCGGACGCCGAGCGGCACGAGGTCAAGGAGCACAGCCTCCCGGCGTTCGAGCGCCAGTGGGCGGAGAGCAGCGCGCTGCTGGGCCCCTGGCTGCGGCTCTACCAGGTCCACTCCCTCACGGTCGACAGCCCGCTGTGGGCGGACCGCGCGCTGCTCCGGGCCCTCGCCGAGGTGCGGGCGCAGGGGGTGGAGCTGGGGTTCTCGACCTCCGGCCCCGCACAGGGCGCCGCCGTCCGCCGGGGGCTGGCAATCACGGTGGACGGCCGGCCGCTGTTCACCAGCGTGCAGTCGACCTGGAACCTCCTCGAGCCCTCCGCCGCCGACGCCCTGGCCGAGGCCCGTGCCACGGGGGCACGGGTGGTGGTCAAGGAGGCCCTGGCCAACGGGCGCCTCGCCGTCGGGGACTCCCCGGACACCGCCGCTCTGACCGAGCTGGCCCGGGCACGCGGGGTCGGCGTCGACGTGGTCGCGCTCGCCGCGGCGCTGGCGCAGCCCTGGGCCGACGTCGTCCTGAGCGGGGCGGTGACCGTCGGGCAGCTGCGGTCCGGCGCGACGGCGACGGTGGTGGCGGCCGACCTGATCGGCACCGACGTCGCCGACCTCGTCGCGCCGCAGCCGGCCGTGGACTACTGGGCCGAGCGCAGCGACCTGCCCTGGCGGTGACCCCTGGGCGGGTATCGCCGCCGGGCCGGGGACCCGCGCCGGCGACCCCGGGCGTCAGGACCCGGGAGCCCCCAGGCGCGACCGGACCGCTCAACCGCCGTCCCACCACCGTGCGGCGGCCTCGGCCGGGGTCAGCCCGTCCAGCTCCACGAGCCCGTTCAGCCTCACGAGCACGTCGGTGGTCAGCCGCGCGCTGGCCGCGTCGAACGCCGTCCCCAGGCCGTCCCAGCGCTCGAGGACGTCGGTGCGCACCAGGGGCACGACGTTCTCGCGCGGCTGGAGTCCCCGGTCGTCGGCCAGCAGCACGACCGGCGCGATGGACAGTCGGGCGTCGGTCGTCTCGAGCAGGCCGACGTCGATCCGACCCGAGACCAGCGCCTCCACGGTGGCCACGCGCGAGGGCATCGCCGCCACCTCGCCGAACTCCAGGCCGTAGACCTCCCGCAGGCCCCGGAGGCAGAACGGCCGCTCGGGACACTCCGGGGGACCGCCGAAGCGCAGCTCGGGCGCCAGCGGGGCCAGGTCCGACAGCCGCTGGACGCCGTGCCGCTCGGCGAAGGAGGTGGCGACGGCGAAGCCGTTCTGGTCCTCGGCCGCGGCAGGCCCGAGCACCGTCACGCCGTGCGGCCCGAGGGTGAGCCTCAGCGCGGCGTGCAGCTCACCCGGCGTGCGCTCCCCGGGCGTGGTCTGCGGACGGGCGAACGCGAGCGCCGTACCCAGGTAGTCGATGACGACGTGGACCAGGCCCTGCTGCAGTGCCGGCGCGACGACCTCCCGCGTGCCGATGCCGTGGTCGACCACGACGGGCACGCCGTCCCGCCGGGCGGCCTCGGCGTACACCTCGGCCAGGATCTGGTTCTCCTGGAAGTCGTAGGACGCGATCAACACGGCCTCGGTCGTCGGCTCCACCGCCGGGGACGGCTCCGCCGCCGTGCTGCCGCAGGCGGTGCCCAGCATCCCCAGCAGGAGGAGCACGAGCGCGCCGGCCAGCCAGG
>DASQNB010000064.1:0-3074 GCA_035645175.1 Geodermatophilus sp. | reverse complement strand
CACGCACGACGGGCACGTCGCCGTACCCGACGCTCGCGTCGCGGAGGCGGATGGCGACGTCGCCCGCCGGGGAACCGCTCATGCGCAGGACTGGCCCTCCTGCAGGGTGGCCAGGTTGGCCCGCATGACCTCGAGGTAGTCGGTGCCGGCCGACTCGTCGGTCAGCCCCTCGATCGGGTCCAGGACGGCGGTCCGCACCCCGGCCTCGGTGGCGACGGTCTCGGCGACGGCCGGGTCGACGAGGGTCTCGGTGTAGACGGTGGTCACCCCGCGCTCCTGGACGAGGGAGGTGATCTCCGCGAGCTGGGCGGGGTCCGGCTCCTGGGAGGGGCTGAGCCCGCTGATGCCGACCACTTCGAGACCGTAGCGGTCGGCGAGGTAGCCGAAGGCGTCGTGGCTGGTCACCAGGGTGTCGACCGCGCAGTTCCCGAGCCCGGCCTGCATCTCGGCGTCCAGCGCCTCGAGGTCGGCGCGCAGTGCGGCGGCGTTCTGCTCGTAGGTGGCCGCGCCGTCGGGGTCGGCCTCGGCCAGCCGCTCGGCCAGGGCGTCGCCGACGGAGGCCAGCCGGGTCGGGTCAAGCCAGAAGTGCGGGTCGAGCGCCTCCTCGTCCCCGGCGTGCTCGGCGTGCTCCTGGGCGGTCTCGCCCTCGTGGCCGTGCTCCTCGGCGGTCAGCGAGAGGTCGGCGGCCTGGCCGGCGTCCCACGCGGTGTCGGCGGCCTCGGTGGCCGCGGCCTCGTCCAGGGCCGGCTGGAAGCCCTCCAGGTAGACCAGCAGGTCGGCCTCGGCGACCGCGGCGACGTCCTGCGGGGCGAGCTCCAGGTCGTGCGCCTCGGCGCCCGGCGGGGTGAGCGAGGAGACCTCGAGCCGCTCCCCGCCGACGCGCTGGGCCGCCCACTCCAGGGGGTAGAAGCCGGCGACGACGGTCAGCCCGTCCCCGCCGCCCGCGGCGGCGTCGTCGGAGGTGCCGCACCCGGCCAGCGCGAGGGCGGCCGCCGAGGCGGTGGCGGCGGTCACGGCACGCGTCGTCCAGGTGTTCATGAGAATCATTCTCGCACAACGGCCGAGGCGTCCGCACGGCCGGAGGACCCTGCCCGCCCGCGTAGGCTCGCGGACGTGTCCGACGTCTCCGGCCTGCCGCTGATCGGGGCCGCGGCGCTGCGCGCCCGCGCCGCCGCCCGGGTGCTGCGCACCCTGCCCACCGACACCAAGGACGCCGCGCTGCGGGCCATGGCCGACGCGTTGGTCGAGCGCGCCGACGAGGTGCTCGCCGCCAACGCCGCCGACGTCGAGGCGGCCGCCGCCGACGGCACCCCCGCCTCGGTCCTCGACCGGCTGCGGCTGGACCACGCCCGCATCGCCGGGGTGGCCGACGCGCTGCGCCAGCTGGTCGCGCTGCCCGACCCGGTGGGCGACGTCGTCCGCGGGTCGACGCTGGCCAACGGGCTGCAGCTGCGCCAGGTGCGGGTGCCCCTCGGCGTGGTCGGCATCGTCTACGAGGCCCGGCCCAACGTGACCGTCGACGCGGCCGGCCTGTGCCTCAAGAGCGGCAACGCGGCGCTGCTGCGCGGCTCGGCCTCGGCGTTCCGGACCAACACCGCGCTGGTCGCCGTCCTCACCGAGGCGGCGCAGAAGGCCGGGCTCCCCGAGGGGTCCGTCGAGCTGCTCCCCGCCGACCGGGCGTCGGTGGGGGAGCTGCTGGACGCGCGCGGCGTGGTCGACGTGGTGATCCCGCGCGGCGGGGCGTCGCTGATCCAGCGGGTGGTGCGCGAGGCGCGGGTGCCGGTGATCGAGACCGGCGAGGGCAACTGCCACGTCTACGTCGACGTCTCGGCCGACCCCGCGACCGCCGAGGCGATCGTGCTCAACGCCAAGACCTCCCGGGTGAGCGTCTGCAACTCCGCGGAGACGCTGCTGGTGCACCGCGACGTGCCCTTCCTGCCGCGGCTGCTGTCCGCGCTGACGGACGCCGGGGTGACCCTGCACGGGGACGACGCGGCCCGGGCCGCCCACGACGCCGTCCTCCCGGCCACCGACGAGGACTGGGCCACCGAGTACCTGTCGATGGACATGGCCGTGCGGGTCGTCGACGACCTGCCCGCGGCGCTGGACCACATCGAGCGGTGGGGGAGCGGGCACTCCGAGGCGATCGTCGCCGACTCCGCGCGGGCCATCGCCGACTTCACCGCCGGGGTGGACGCCGCGGCCGTGCTGGTCAACGCCTCCACCCGGTTCACCGACGGCGGGGAGTTCGGCTTCGGCGCCGAGATCGGCATCTCCACGCAGAAGCTGCACGCCCGCGGTCCGCTGGGCCTGCCGGAGCTGACCTCCACCACCTACGTCGTGACCGGCAGCGGTCACACCCGCTGACCGGCCGGCTGCGCACCCACCCATCCCGCCGCCGCTGCGCACCCACCCACCCCGCCACCGCTGCGCACCCGCCCACCCCACCGCCCCAGCGAGGAGCCGCATGCCCCGCCCGCCGTCGCAGTCCCCGCAGTTCTCCTCGGTCTCCGACGTCGGCAAGCGACTGGCCGCGGCCGGCTACCTGCCCGACGCGCAGATCTCCACGACGGTCTTCCTCGCCGACCGGCTGGGCAAGCCGCTGCTGGTCGAGGGTCCGGCCGGCACCGGGAAGACCGAGCTAGCCAAGGCGCTGGCGGCGGCCACCGGCTCGGAGCTGATCCGGCTGCAGTGCTACGAGGGCCTGGACGAGGCGCGGGCGCTGTACGAGTGGAACTACAAGAAGCAGCTGCTGCGGATCCAGGCGGCGCAGGGCACCGGCGGTGCGGACTGGGACTCCCTGCACGACGACGTCTTCGGGGAGGAGTTCCTGCTCTCCCGGCCGCTGCTGACCGCCATCCGGCGCAGCGAGCCCACCGTGCTGCTCATCGACGAGACCGACAAGGCCGACGTCGAGGTCGAGGGCCTGCTGCTGGAGGTGCTCAGCGACTTCCAGGTGACCATCCCGGAGCTGGGCACGGTGACCGCGGTGCGCCGGCCGATGGTGGTGCTGACCTCCAACGCCACCCGCGAGCTGTCCGAGGCGCTCAAGCGGCGCTGCCTGTACCTGGCGC
>DASQNB010000063.1:0-1695 GCA_035645175.1 Geodermatophilus sp. | reverse complement strand
AGGCTCGCGGCGGGGCCCTGCAGGGGGGCCGTTCCAGTACGCCTCGCACACTCGGCGCGGGACCCTGCAGGGTGGCCGTTCCAGTGGTTCACCCGGCTCGCGGCGGGGGCCGTTCTCGGCGCCGTCCAGGGCCGGCCCCGTCCAGAGGCTCGCCGCGAGCCTGCGAGCGGTGAGGAGGACGGGGTCCTCTCACGAGGGGTGAGGGGGACGGGGTCGCTGCCGTCAGGCGGCGGGGGTGAACCGCTCGCGGCGGCCGGCGCGCACCAGCCGCAGCCACTCCCGGAACCCGGGCAGGTCGCGCCGGGTGACGAGGAAGAACCAGGAGAAGCGGACCAGCTCGAGGGGGAACAGCCACCGCATCCCGGGCTGGCGCATCAGGTACCCGCGGTTGCGGTAGGTGTAGAAGCGCTTCCACTCCGTCTCGGGGTACTGCGCGGACAGCCGCCCCCCGAGGATCGGCTTGAACTCGTCGCGGCCGTTGGGGTGCAGGTAGGTGGCGGTCAGCGCCGTGCCGAAGGGCAACCCCGCCCGCACCAGCCGCCGGTGGATCTCGGTCTCGTCGCCGCGGGCGAACAGCCGCAGGTCCGGCACACCGGTCTGCGTGAGCGTGGCCGCGGCGAACAGGGCGCCGTTGAACAGCGAGGCGTAGCCGGGCAGGAAGTCCTCGCCGCCCAGGCGGTCGCGCTCCCCCTTCCACCGCAGTCCCGTGCGCACGGGGAAGGCGAAGCTCTCCGGGTGGTCGATGTCGGCGACGGCCGGCGACACCTCGGCCAGCCCGCGCTCCCGGGCCACCGACAGCAGGGTCGCGAGCACGTACTCGTCGGCGGGCCGGCCGTCGTCGTCGGCGCACCAGACCCAGTCCGCGCCGTCGGCGAGGGCGGTGAGCATGCCGAGGGCGAACCCGCCCGCCCCGCCGAGGTTGGCCTGGGAGAGCAGGTAGGTGTGCGGCAGCCCGCTGGCGCGCACGACCTCCTCGGCCGGCTGGTCGGGCCCGTTGTCGACCACGACCACGGAGTCGACCGGCCGGGTCTGGATCGCCAGTGCCTTGAGCGCCTGCGCGAGGGACTCGGGCCGGTGCCGGGTGACGATGACCGCGACGACGCGCTCGCCGTCCGGGGGGTGAGGCGTCCGCGGTGCCGCTGCGGACACTCAGTCAGCTCCCGAGGGCACGTGCTCACGGCCCGCGTACGCGTCGAGGACCTCGTCGAGCGGCCCCTGCTGGCGGATGGTGCCGTGCTCCATCCAGAGCGCCGAGGTGCACAGCTGCTTGAGCAGGTCGTCGGAGTGCGACGCGAAGACCAGCAGGCCGGCGCGGTCCACGAGGGCCTTCAGCCGCCCCTTGGCCCGCTCGAGGAACGCCGCGTCGACGGCGCCGATGCCCTCGTCGAGCAGCAGGATCTCGGGGTCGATGCTGGTGACCACGCCCAGCGCCAGCCGGACCCGCATGCCGGTGGAGTAGGTGCGCAGCGGCATGTTCAGGAAGTTGCCGAGCTCGGTGAACTCGGCGATGTCGTCGACCCGCGCCTCCATCTGCTTGCGGGTCATCCCGAGGAACAGGCCCCGGACGAGGATGTTCTCCAGGCCGGAGATCTCCGGGTCCATGCCGACGCCGAGGTCGAAGACGGGGGCGACCCGGCCGTTGATGAGTGCCTGGCCGCGGGTGGGCTCGTAGATGCCCGAGAGCAGCCGCAGCAG
>DASQNB010000062.1:0-4719 GCA_035645175.1 Geodermatophilus sp. | reverse complement strand
GGACATGGCCTCCTACAAGGCCGAGGTGCTGCACCAGAGCTACCGGCGACGGGTGCGCCCGCGGTCGCACTACACGCTGGGCTGGCTGCCCCGCTGGGCCGACGTCGCGGCCCGGGCGCCCCGGCTGGCCAACGCGGTCACGGGCTCGCGGCTGGGCGGCCGGCTGGCGAAGTGGGGCGCCGGTGTCGACCAGCGCCGGTCGCTGCCGGCGTTCGCCTCGCGCACCTTCCGGGAGACGTGGGCGACGCGGCCACCCCGGACCGACGGCCATGGGACGGGTGGGCGAGTAGTAGCGCTGTGGGTCGACTCGTTCACCGACCACTTCGACCCCGAGGTCGCCGTGGCCACGGTCGCGGTGCTGGAGCACGCCGGCTACCGGGTGCAGGTGCCCCCGGCCGAGGCCTGCTGCGGGCTGACCTGGATCACCACCGGCCAGCTCGACGCCGCCCGCCGCACGCTCTCGCGCACGATCGAGCTGCTGGTCCCGCTCGTGGACGCCGGCGTCCCGGTCGTCGGCGTGGAGCCCTCCTGCACCGCGGTGCTGCGCGGCGAGGCCCAGGACCTGGTGCCCGGGGACGCCGCGGCCCGGGTCGCGGCGGGCACCCGGACGCTGGCCGAGCTGCTGCGGGAGACACCGGGCTGGACGCCGCCGTCCCTGGCCGGGGTCGAGGTCGTCGCCCAGCCGCACTGCCACCACCACGCCGTCCTGGGGTGGGCGACCGACGAGCGGCTGCTGCGCGAGGCCGGTGCCACGGTGACCCGGGTCGGCGGCTGCTGCGGGCTGGCCGGCAACTGGGGCGTCGAGCGCGGCCACCACGACGTGTCGGTGACGATCGCCGAGCAGCAGCTGCTGCCCGCCGTCCGCGCCGCCGGGCCGGACGCCGTCGTGCTGGCCGACGGCTTCTCCTGCCGCACCCAGCTCGACCAGCTCGCCGGCCGCGACGGCGTGCACCTGGCGCAGCTGCTGGCCCGGGCCACCGGGGCCTGACGCCATGGCGGACAGCGCGTTCGACGACGTGACCGTCGAGGAGCTGCGGGCGCTCGGCGGGCTGAAGTGGTCGCTGTACCCCGAGGCCATCGGGATGTTCGTCGCCGAGAGCGACCTCGGCACCGCGCCGGCGGTGACCGAGGCGCTGCACGCGGCGGTGGGCGCCGGCACCTTCGGCTACCTGCCGCCGGCGCTGCTGGCGGGCATGTCGGAGGCGTGTGCGGGGTGGTCGCGCGACCGGTACGGCTGGGCCGTGCCGCCGGAGCGGGTGCGGCCGCTGGCCGACGTGCTGGCCGGTCTGGCCGCCGCGATCGAGCACTTCTCCCGCCCGGGCAGCCCGGTCATCCTGCCGACGCCGGCCTACATGCCCTTCCTGACCCTGCCGGCGGTGCTCGGCCGGGAGGTCATCGAGGTGCCGATGGCCCGCGACGGCGACCGCTACGGCTACGACCTCGACGCCCTGGACGCCGCGTTCCGGGCCGGCGGCCACCTGCTGGTGCTGTGCAACCCGCACAACCCGATCGGCCGGGTGCTGGAGCCGGCCGAGATGACGGCGGTCGCCGAGGTGGTGGACCGGCACGGCGGGCGGGTGTTCTCCGACGAGATCCACGCGCCGCTGGTGTTCCCCGGCTCCCGGCACGTGCCCTACGCCTCGCTGGACGACGTCACCGCCGGGCACGCGGTCACCGCGACCTCGGCGTCCAAGGCGTGGAACCTGCCGGGCCTCAAGTGCGCGCAGCTGGTGCTGTCCAACGAGGCGGACGCCGCGGTCTGGGCCCGGGTCGGGCTGCACGCCGAGCACGGGGCCTCCACCCTCGGGGTCGTGGCGAACACCGCCGCCTACACCGGCGGCGCAGGCTGGCTGGACGAGGTCCTCACCTACCTCGACGGCAACCGCCGGCTGCTGGCCGAGCTCGTCGGCGCCCACCTGCCGGGCGTCCGGTACACCCCGCCCGAGGGCACCTATCTGGCCTGGCTGGACTGCCGCGAGCTCGACCTGGCCGAGCCGGGCGTGTTCTTCCTCGAACGGGCCGGGGTGGCGCTGACCGACGGCGCCCTCTGCGGTACCGCCGGCCGGGGCTTCGTCCGGCTGAACGTCGCGACCCCGCGGCGGGTCCTGGAGCGGGCCGTCGAGCAGATGGGCACCGCGCTGGCCGCCCGCTGAGGACGGCCGACGACGTCACGACGTCCGGCTGAGCAGCACGAGGAACCCTCGCCCTGGAGGTGGCGTCAGAGGCGGTCGAGTCCCCCGTTCCTCACCCGGGGTCCGCCGCCGTGTCCACCGCGCTACTTGCCCAGGTGGAGGATCACCCCACCCTCGATGACCTCGGGCGGACCCACCGTCAGTTGGGGCAGGTTCTGCCGGATCCAGTCCGCCGCCACGCGGGTGGATTCCTCCGTCCCGGCCTCGTCCTCGTAGACGCCGACGCTGAAGCCGCCGTCCGCCGTCCTCACCAGGACGTAGCTGACGAACCCGGATACACCCCGGATGACCTGCTCGACCTCACCAGTCCGCCGCTCCAACTCGTCGAAGAGCTGCGCGTTGCCCCTGTAGTGCCGGATGACCGCATGCACCTCGTCCTCCCAGATGACCTCGACCGGCGCATCCGGGCGGCAGTCTCCACCCCTCCCCACGGGGTGACGACGGCACAAGGTCCCGCCACTCCGGAGAGGACACCCGTGGGTCAGCCCGCGCCCGGTGGGATGTTGTTGTTGACGTGGAAGAGGTTCTCGGGGTCGTAGCGCCTCTTCACGTCGACGAGTCGCTGGTACTTCGTCGGCCCGAAGACCGTGCGGGGGTCGAACGCGCGGTGCCCCGCCGGCTCCTGACCCTGGAAGTTGACGTACTGGCCCCCGGTGGCGAAGGGCTCCATGTCCGCGGACATGCCCCGGACGAAGGCGATCCGGGCGGCGTCGTCGGCCGGATCGGTCCAGAACCCGTAGATGTTGAGCCAGAACCGGGCGGCCCGGTTGGGGAACGGCGTCGCCTCCTCCGGCAGCCGGCCGAACGCGCCGCTCATGTAGTGGACGTCGAAGGCGGTGCCGGACCAGGTCTGCTCTCCTCCCCGGCCCACGAGGACGTCGATCACCTGCTCGTCGAGCCGGTCGAAGGAGGTGTTGCGCCAGTAGGCCCGCACGCCTCTGGGGAAGACGGGGTCGAAGGCCTGTTGCCACTCGACCCACCGCATGTCGCCGATCTCCTCCTCGTCCGGCGGGGCGACATCGCGCAGCCGCCCGACGAGGACCTCCGCGGTGGCACGGTCGGACGAGGCCCACGCGAAGCCCACCAGCAACAGGGGCTCGTCCCCCATCTCGGCGACGGGCGGCGGGGTCAGTGTCGTCGTGATCACCGTCATCTCGTCCGGCAGGTCCCGGGTCCACTCCTCCAGCGCGGCCCACGCCCGCCGCCACCGGTCCTGCCGGTAGACGAAGTTGCCGGCGAACACCTGCGGTCCGTGCGGGTAGCCGCGGAACGTGAAGGCGGTGACCACGCCGAAGTTGCCCCCGCCACCGTGCAGCGCCCAGAAGAGATCCGGGTGCGCGGTCTCGTCGGCCGTGATCTGCCGCCCGTCGGCGGTCACCAACTCCACCGATACCAGGTTGTCCGCCGTCAGCCCGTGGGCCCGGGTCAGCCAGCCGACGCCGCCGCCGAGGGTGAGCCCCGCGATACCGGTGCTCGACACCACCCCGATCGGGACGACCAGCCCGTGCGGCTCGGTGGCCGCGTCGATGTGGGCCAGCGTGGCCCCTGCCTCGACGCGCACGGTCGCTGCCGCCGGGTCGACCGACACGGCGTGGACATCGGCGAGGTCCAGCACCAGGCCGTCGTCGACCGAGCCGTTGCCGGCCACGTTGTGGCCACCGCCGCGCACGGCCAGGTCCAGCCCGTGCTCCCGGGCGTACGTGATGGTCGGTGCGACGTCGCCTGCACCGGCTGCACGCACCACCGCCCACGGGCGGCGGTCCATCATCCCGTTCCACAGGGTGCGGGCCTCGTCGTAGCCCGGGTCTCCCGAGCCGGTCACGGTGCCCGACACGCGGCTGCGGAGGTCGTCCAGCTCGGGTTGCAGCGTCGAGGTGGTCATGGGACGCCCTCCTCTGGCGGGGTCGTCGCAGGGCCACCATGCTTCGCCGGGCACCGAGAGCAGGACAAGAGACGAAAGGACCGTCCCCGGGTGGGCTGCTCAGGGACGACGCCCGCAGGCGCACTGCCGCCGAGTGCCGGGACCGACACGGCGGACTCGGCGTTCCGGTCCTCGGGACTGGTTCGAGCACCGCCTGTTCAGGGGGCCGGACACCGACGTCGACATGCACGTCTTCAGCGCGGGCGCGGCCGACGTGGAGCGGATGCTGCGCTTCCGGGACCGGCTGCGCGCCGACGACGCGGCGCAGGAACGCCACGTGCGCACCAAGCGCGACCTCGTCCTGCGGCATCCCGTCGTAGCGCTGGGAGCGCACGCCGCGCGCGGTCAGCTCGCCGACCGCGGCTCCGACGTGCGTGCCTGGCCTCGGACCTCGCTCAGCCGTCGGTGCCGGTGGCCGCGGTGAGCCGTTCGGCGTACCGGCGCTGGGCGTCCTCCAGCGCGCGGGTGGCCTCCCGCCGCCCCTCCCAGCCGCGGCTCTCGGCCGACTTGCCGGGTTCCAGGGCCTCGTAGATCTCGAAGAAGTGCCAGATCTCGGCGACCTGGTGCATCGGCACGTCCTCGAGCCGCTGCAGGTGCGTGTGCCGG
>DASQNB010000061.1:0-5980 GCA_035645175.1 Geodermatophilus sp. | reverse complement strand
CCCACCCGTTCATGGAGAGCCTGCCGCGGCCGGCCGAGGCCGACGCGACCGACGCGGGTGGCGCCACGCTGGTCACCCACCGGCCGGGCACCACCGCCACCGTCGCGCCGCTGCCGCGGTCGGGGAGCTGACCGCCGTGCTCGGACACCCCGTCGACGTCGTCTCCGGCGGCCTCGCCGTCGCGTCCCCGCGCTCGGGTCCCACGGGCGGGGGGCAGGCTACGGCCGAGGTGCTGGCCGAGGTGCTGGCCGAGGTCCTGCAGGTGAAGACCGTGCCGGTCGACGCCCACCTCTTCGACGACCTGGGCGCCGACTCCATGGTCCTGGCCCGGTTCTGCGCCCGCGTCCGCAAGCGCGAGGACCTGCCCACGGTCTCGATCAAGGACGTCTACCAGCACCCGACGATCAGCGGCCTGGCGACCGCGCTCGCGCCGCCACCGGCCACCGTCGAGCCGGCACCCGTGGCGGAGCCGTCCCCGTCCCCCGCCGACGCCCGTGCCGGAACTCCTCGCCCGGCCCCCGTCGGAACGGCGGGGTACCTGCTCTGCGGGACCGTGCAGGCGCTCTTCTTCATCGGCTACTGCCTGGGCGCCGCGACCGTCGGCGTCGCCGGCTACGCCTGGATCTCCGACGGCGTGGGGATCATCGACACCTACGTGCGGGCGGTCGTCATCGGCGGCGGGAGCTTCGTCGGCCTGAGCATCCTGCCGATCCTGGTCAAGTGGGTGCTCGTCGGCCGGTGGCGGGCCGAGGAGTTCCCGGTCTGGAGCCTGCGCTACGTCCGGTTCTGGATCGTCAAGACGCTGGTCCAGAGGAACCCCCTGGTCCTCTTCGCCACCGGCACGCCGCTGTACCCGCTGTACCTGCGGGCGCTGGGGGCGAAGGTCGGACGGGACGTGGCCGTCTTCGTGCGGCAGGTCCCGGTGGCGACCGACCTGCTGACCATCGGCGACGGCACGGTCATTCGCAAGGACGTCGTGCTCAGCGGATACCGGGCCCACGACGGCCTGATCCAGCCCGGCCGCGTCACCTTCGGCAGGGACGTGGTCGTCGGCGAGGCCTCGGTCATCGACATCGGGACGTCCATGGGTGACGGAGCGCAGCTCGGTCACCGCTCGTCGCTGCACACCGGCCAGGCCGTGCCCGCCGGCGAGAGCTGGCACGGGGCACCGGCCCGGCGGGCGGACGTCGACTACGGGCTGGTCCCGCCCATGCGCTGCAGCACCCGCCGCAAGGTGGTCTACAGCGTCCTGAAGCTGCTCACGGTGCTGCTGGTGGACCTCCCTCTGGCGATCGGGGGTCTGGCCCTCCTGTTCCTGGTGTTCCCCGGCGTGGCCGGGCTGCTGGAGGCGGGTCCGCTGGCCCTGACGAGCGCGAGCTTCTACCTCGACGCGCTGATCGGCTCGCTGGTCCTGTACTTCGGCACCTACCTCGTCGCCTTCCTGTTCGTGACCACGGTCCCCCGGGTGCTGCACCCGTTCATCACGCCGGACCGGGTCTACCCGCTCTACGGCTTCCACTACTCGGTACAGCGGACGATCACGAAGACGACGAACGGCAAGCCGCTGCTGAGGCTCGTGGGCAACAGTTCCTACGTCGTCCACTACCTGAAGGCCCTGGGGTACGACCTCGGGCGGGTGGTCCAGACCGGGTCGAACTTCGGCGAGGCGGTGAAGCACGACTCCCCGTACCTGACCTCGGTCGGCAGCGGCACGATGATCGCCGACGGGCTGTCGGTCATGAACGCCGACTTCACCAGCACGTCCTTCAGGGTGTCCCGGACCTCGATCGGCGCGCACAGCTTCCTCGGCAACGCGGTCGCCTACCCGCCGGAGGCCAGGGTCGGGGACGACGTCCTGCTCGCGACGAAGGTCATGGTCCCGATCGACGGGGAGGTCCGGCAGGGTGTGGGGCTGCTGGGCTCGCCCGCTTTCGAGATCCCGCGCACGGTCTTCCGCGACGCCACCATCGACGACCACCTGCAGGAGCCCGGTGAGCTGGCCCGACGCCTGGCCGCCAAGAACCGGCACAACCTACGCACCATGGGCCTGTTCCTGCTGCTGCACTGGGTGAACTTCTTCGCCGCGACCCTGATCACGTTGATCGGCTTCGACCTGCACAACAGCTACGGCTCCGTGTCGGTCGCGGCAGCCATGGTGCTCGACCTCCTGTTCATCACGTTCTTCGGTGTGCTGGTCGAGCGCGCCTCCACGGGGTTCCGGCCGCTGGCCCCCCAGCAGTGCTCGATCTACGACCCGTACTTCTGGTGGCACGAGCGCTACTGGAAGCTGGTCGCCGACACGCAGCCGAAGATCTACAACGGCACGCCGTTCAAGCCCGTCCTCTGGCGGCTGCTGGGCGTCCGGATCGGCCGCCGGGTGTTCGACGACGGCGCGCAGTTGCCGGAGCGGACGCTGGTCACCATCGGCGACGGCTGCACTCTCAACGCGGGGAGCACGATCCAGAGCCACTCGCAGGAGGACGGCGGCTTCAAGTCCGACCGGATCACCATCGGGGCCGGGGTCACGATCGGAGTGGGCTCCTGGGTGCACTACGGCGTGACCATGGGCGACGGCTCAGAGCTGGGCCCCGACGCCTTCCTCATGAAGGGCTCCGAGGTGCCCCCGGGCGCCCGCTGGGTGGGCAACCCGGCCGAGGAGGTGCCACCGGTCGGGCACCGGAGCGACCGGGACCGCGAGCTGCCCACGCCGGACCCCGTGCCGGTGCCCCCGACGAACGACGACCCCCATCCCCTGGAGGAGCTCATGGACGTGTTCCAGGAGGACGCCGGTCCTCTCATCACCATCCCGGCCCCGCGCCGCGCCGGCCGGCACCGCGCCCGCGGACGCCACCTGGCGGCGACGCGATGACCGCGCTCGACGCGCCGGCGACCACCGACACCGCCCGGGTGTTCTGGCGCGAGGTGCTCACCGCCGGTGGATCGACCACCCTCCCCCGCTGGTCCTCGGACCGGCAGCCCGGGGTGGCCGACCTCGAGGTGGCGGTCTCCGACACCACCCTCGTCGCGCTGCGCCGGCTGGCCGGACGGCTCGCCGTCCCCCTCGGGTCCGTGCTGCTCGCCGCGCACGCCCGGGTGCTCGCCGCGCTGTCGGGTGAGCAGGACGTGGTGACCGGCTACGTCGCCGGGGACGGCAGCCACCCGCTGCCGTGCCGGATGTCGACCGACGCCGGGTCGTGGCAGGCGCTGGTGCGGCACGCCGCCGCGGTCGAGGCCGGGCTGCTGGCCCACCGGCACGCCCCCGTCGAGGAGCTACGGCACGAGCTGAGCGTCCGCGGGCCGGCGTTCGAGACGGTGTTCGACCCCACCGGTGCCGGCGGCGACCTCACCCCCGGCACCGTCCTGGAGGTGGCACCGGCGCACCACGGCGAGCGGCTGGCCCTGCGGCTGCGGTACCGCACCGACGTCCTGGACGCCGACGCGGCCGGCCGGGTCGCCGGGTACCACCGCACCGCGCTGACGCTGCTCGCCGACGCGCCCGACGCCGACCCCGGGCAGGCGGCCCTGCTGTCCCCCGAGGAGCTGCACCTGCAGCTCGACGGGCTGGCCGGCCGCCACCGCGAGCTGCCCGACCGCCGGGTGCACGAGCTGATCGAGGAGCGGACGCGGCGGCACCCGGACGCCGTCGCCGCCGTCCACGGCGACCGCTCGCTCACCTACGGCGAGCTCGACGCCCGCGCCAACCGGGTGGCCCGGGCGCTGCTCGCGCGGGGCCTGCGGCGCGAGGACGTCGTCGCGGTCGTCACCGAGCGCGACCTGGACTGGCTGACCGCCGTCCTGGCGGTGTTCAAGGCCGGCGGCGCCTACCTCCCGGTCGAGCCGCACTTCCCGGCCGACCGGATCGCCAGGGTGCTCACCCGCGCCGGGTGCCGGCTGGTGCTCACCGAGCCGGGCAGCACCGCGTCGCTCGACGCGGCCCTCGCCGGGCTGCCCGGGGTGCAGGCGCTGCTCGTCGGCGACGCCGAGGCCGAGGGGCACCCCTCCACCAGCCCCGGCGTCGCGGTCGGCCCCGACCAGCTGGCCTACCTGTACTTCACCTCGGGCTCGACCGGGGAGCCCAAGGGCGCGATGTGCGAGCACGCGGGGATGCTCAACCACGTCCTCGCCAAGATCGACGACCTCGGCATCGGCGAGGGACAGGTGGTCGCCCAGGTCGCCCCGCAGTGCTTCGACATCTCGCTGTGGCAACTGGTGTCGGCGCTGGTGGTCGGTGGGCGGACGCTGATCGTCCCGCAGGACGTCGTCCTCGACGCCGAGCGCTTCGTCGACCGGCTCGTCGACGGCCGGGTCGCCGTCGTGCAGGTGGTGCCGTCCTACCTCGAGGTGGTGCTGTCCTACCTGGAGGCCCACCCGCGGCCGCTGCCGGACCTGCACGCCGTGTCGGTGACCGGCGAGGCGCTGAAGAAGGAGCTGGTGCAGCGCTGGTTCGCGGCGGAGCCCGGCATCGCGCTGGTCAACGCCTACGGCCTGACCGAGACCTCCGACGACACCAACCACGAGGTCATGCGGGCCGTGCCGGACACCGACCGGGTGCCCCTCGGGCCCCCGGTGGCCAACGTCGAGGTGCGCGTGGTCGACGAGCACCTGCGGCCGGTGCCGCTCGGTGCACCCGGTGAGATCACCTTCTCCGGCGTCTGCGTGGGCCGCGGGTACGTCAACGACCCCGAGCGGACGCGGGCGGCCTTCGTGCCCGACCCGTACCGCCCCGGCCGGCGGCTGTACCGCAGCGGCGACCACGGCCGCTGGCTGCCCGACGGCAAGCTGGAGTTCCTCGGCCGCCGGGACAGCCAGGTCAAGATCTCCGGCTTCCGCATCGAGATCGGCGAGATCGACAACACCCTGCTGCGGGTGCCGGGCGTGCGCGACGGCGCGGTGGTGGTCGCCGAGGGGCCCGACCGCACCCGGCACCTCGTCGCCTTCTACGCCGGACCCGACGAGATCCCCGTCGACGTCCTGCGGGAGCGGCTGGCCGCGTCACTGCCGGCGTACATGGTCCCGGGGGCCTTCCACCGGCGCGACGCCCTGCCGCTCACCCCGAACGGCAAGATCGACACCAAGGCGCTCACGGCCCTCGCCCGCGAGCTCGCCACCGTCGAGGAGGACCACGCCGTCCCGCGGACGCCGACCGAGCACCGGCTGGCCGGCGCCTGGTCGCGGGTGCTGGGCATCCCGCAGGAGCAGGTCGGCCGGCGGGACAGCTTCTTCGACCGGGGCGGGACGTCGCTGTCGGCCGTGAAGCTGGCCATCGCACTGGACCGCGCCGTCACCCTCCCCGACCTGCTGCGGCACCCCGTGCTCGCCGACCTCGCCGCGCTGCTCGACGAGCGGACCGGCGCCTCCCCCATCCCCTCCCCCCGAACCCCGGAAGAGAGTGCCCGATGACGTCCTCGTCCCCGACGTCCCTGCTCGACGTGGAGCTGCGCCCGGGCAGTCCCGCGGTGCTGCGGGCCGGCGCCCCGGCCGATCCCGCCGCGTGGGCAGGCGAGCACCGCGACGCGCTGCGCGCGGCGGTCGTCGAGCACGGGTCGCTGCTGGTCCGCGGCCTCGGGCTGCGCGACGCGGCGCAGGTCGCCGACGTGGTGGGCCGGCTCACCAACGGCCTGATGGCCGAGCGGGAGGCCTTCGCGCCGCGGCAGCCGCAGCCCGGCGGGCTGTACTCGTCCACCCCGTGGCCGGCGAACCAGCCGATGTGCATGCACCACGAGCTCAGCTACGCGCTGGAGTTCCCCGGCCTGCTGCTGTTCGCCTGCCTCACCGCGCCGGCCGAGGGCGGCGCGACCGCCGTCGCCGACGCGCCGACCGTGCTCGAGGCGCTGCCGGAGGACCTGGTCGCGCGCTTCGAGCGCGACGGCTGGCTGCTCCTGCGCACCTACAACGACGAGATCGGCGCGCCGTGGTCCGAGGCGTTCGGCACCGCCGACCGCGGGGAGGTCGAGGCGTACTGCCGCGCCAACGGCATCGA
>DASQNB010000060.1:0-3300 GCA_035645175.1 Geodermatophilus sp. | reverse complement strand
CGCCCGGGTGCTGGCCGAGGAGCGGGTCGACGTCACGCTGCCGTGGGACCGGCTGCCCCGCGGCGCCCGGCACCCGCTGACCACGCTGACCGACCGGATCGCCGACACCTTCGTCGGGATGGGCTACGAGGTCGCCGAGGGTCCGGAGCTCGAGGCCGAGTGGCTGAACTTCGATGCGCTCAACATCGGCCGCGACCACCCGGCGCGCACGATGATGGACACCTTCTTCGTCGCCCCGGAGGACTCCGGCCTGGTGCTGCGCACGCACACCAGCCCGGTGCAGGCGCGCACGATGCTGTCCCGCAGGCCGCCGATCTACGTGGTCGCGCCGGGCCGGGTGTACCGCACCGACGAGCTGGACGCGACGCACCTGCCGGTGTTCCACCAGGTCGAGGGCCTGGCCGTCGACCGCGGGCTGACCATGGCGCACCTGCGGGGCACGCTGGACCACCTGGCCCGGTCGCTGTTCGGCGCCGACGCGGTCACCCGCTGGCGGCCGTCGTACTTCCCGTTCACCGAGCCGTCGGCGGAGTTCGACGTGTGGTTCCCCCAGCACCGCGACGGCCCCCGCTGGGTCGAGTGGGGCGGATGCGGGATGGTCAACCCGCGGGTGCTGGTCGCCTGCGGCATCGACCCGGAGGAGTACACCGGCTTCGCGTTCGGCATGGGCATCGAGCGGGCCCTGCAGTTCCGCTCGGCCGTCGGCGACATGCGGCACTTCGCCGAGGGCGACACCCGGTTCACCACGGCGTTCGGAGTGGACCAGTGAACGAGCATCGCAGCGAGGAACGAGCGAGGAGCGGAGTGAACGGGCTGCGGAGCGGCGGAGGAGCACAGTGAGGGTCCCCATCGGCTGGCTGGCCGAGCACGTCGACGTCCCCGCCGGCACCGCGGTCGAGGACCTCGACACCGCCTTCGTGCGGCTGGGGCTCGAGGTCGAGGAGGTGCACCGGCCCGCGGAGGTCACCGGGCCGCTGGTCGTCGGCCGGGTGCTGGAGATCGAGGAGCTGACCGGCTTCAAGAAGCCCATCCGCTACTGCCGGGTGGACGTGGGGGAGGGTGAGCCCCGCGGCATCGTCTGCGGCGCCACCAACTTCGCCGTCGGCGACGCCGTCGTGGTGGCGCTGCCCGGCGCCGTGCTGCCCGGCGGGTTCGAGATCGCCGCACGGAAGACCTACGACCACGTCTCCGACGGGATGATCTGCTCGGTCCGCGAGCTCGGTGTCGGCGAGGACCACGCCGGGATCCTGGTGCTCGGCGATGACGCCCCGGCCCCGGGCACCCCGGCCGGCCCGCTGGTCGGGCTGGACGACGTGGTCATCGAGCTGGCCATCACCCCCGACCGCGGCTACTGCCTGTCGATGCGCGGTATCGCCCGGGAGATGGGCACCGGCCTGGGCGTCGAGTGGCGCGACCCCGGCACGCTGACCCCGCCGGCCTGGTCGGGGGAGCCGGCCTGGACCGTCTCGGTCGAGGACGCCGATCGCTGCGACCGCTTCTCGATGATCGCGCTGGAGGGCCTGGACCCGACCGCGCCGAGCCCCTGGTGGATGCGTCGGCGGCTGGCGCAGTCCGGCGTCCGCAGCATCTCGCTGGCCGTCGACGTCACCAACTACGTGATGCTCGAGCTGGGCCAGCCGATGCACGCCTTCGACCGCGACCGCGTGCAGGGGCCGATCGTCGTCCGCCGGGCCCGCGAGGGCGAGCGGCTGACCACCCTGGACGGCACCGAGCGCCGGCTGGCGTCGGACGACCTGCTGATCACCGACGACTCCGGCCCGATCGGGCTGGCCGCGGTCATGGGCGGCGCGTCGACCGAGATCGGCGACGGGACCGGCAACGTGCTGCTGGAGGCCGCGCACTGGGAGCCGACCGGCGTGGCCCGCACCGCCCGCCGGCACCGGCTGCCCAGCGAGGCGGCCAAGCGCTTCGAACGCGGCGTCGACCCGGAGATGACGATGGTGTCGCTGGCCCGCGCCGCCGCGCTGCTGGCCGAGTACGGCGGCGCCCGCGTCGTCGGCACGCCGGTGGACGTCGACACCCGCGGCCCCCGGCCGACGATCGCACTGGACCCCGCGCTGCCCGGCCGGGTCGCCGGCGTGCCGTACTCGCCGGCGCAGGTCGCCGAGCTGCTGGCCGTGGTCGGCTGCACGGTCGAGGGGGACGGCGGCCCGCTGACGGTCACCCCGCCGTCCTGGCGCCCCGACCTCACCGACCCGGCCGACCTGGTCGAGGAGGTCGTCCGGCTGGCCGGCTACGACGACGTCCCCTCCGTGCTGCCCACCGCCCCGCCCGGGCGCGGGCTGACCGACCGCCAGCGCCGGCGGCGCGCCGTCGGCCGGGCCCTGGCCGAGTTCGGCTACGTCGAGGCGCCGTCCTTCCCCTTCGTCGGGACGGCGGCGCTCGACGCGCTCGGGCTGCCCGAGGACGACCCGCGGCGGCAGGTCGTCCTGGTGCGCAACCCGCTGTCGGAGGAGGAGCCGGCACTGCGCACGACGCTGCTGCCGGGGCTGCTGGCCGCGCTGACGCGCAACCTGTCCCGCGGCCTGCGCGACGTCGCGCTCTTCGAGCACGGCGCGGTCTTCCCCGGCGGCGAGCGGTCCCCGGCACCGCTGCCCGGCGTGGACCGGCGCCCGGACGACGAGACGCTGGCCGCGCTGCTCGGCGCGGTGCCCGAGCAGCCGTGGCACGTCGCCGTGGCGCTGTCCGGCCACCGCGAGCCGCGCGGCTGGTGGGGGCAGGGCCGCCCGGCCGTCTGGGCCGACGCGGTGCAGGCCGCCCGCCGGGTGGCCGAGGCCGCCGGCGCGCAGCTGACCGTGCGGGCGGGGGAGCGGGCGCCGTGGCACCCGGGCCGCTGCGCCGAGCTGCTGGTCGACGGGCGCGTGGTCGGGCACGCCGGCGAGCTGCACCCGCGGGTGTGCGCGGCGCTGGACCTCCCCGCCCGCACCGCGGTGATGGAGCTGGACGTCGACGCGCTACCGCCGGCGGCCGTGCCGGTGGGCCCGCACCTGTCGAGCTTCCCGCCGGTCTTCGTCGACCTCGCCTTCGTCCTCGCCGAGGAGGTGCCGGCCGCGTCGGTCGAGGCGTCGATCCGCGAGGCGGCCGGGGAGCTGCTGGAGGCCGTGCGGCTGTTCGACGTCTACACCGGGCCGCAGGTGGGCGGGGGGCGGAAGTCGCTGGCGTACTCGCTGACCCTGCGCGCGCCGGACCGGACGCTGTCCGGCGAGGAGGCCGCGGAGGTCCGGCAGCGGGTCGTCGCGCACGTCGAGGGAGCGCTGCAGGCGGAGCTCCGTGGCTGAA
>DASQNB010000059.1:0-11922 GCA_035645175.1 Geodermatophilus sp. | reverse complement strand
GCTCGAGGGCGGCGGCGACCGCGTAGCCACCGGCTCCGGCCACGGCGAGGACGACGTACAGGCCCGGAGTGTCCAGGAAGACCGCGGCCGTGCCGATGACAGCGATCCAGGTGCCGAGCGCGTACTGCACGACGTCGCGGGCCACTGCTCCGCCGGCCAGGTAGAGCAGCCCGACGACCGGAGCCGAGCCGGCCGGCCACACCACGGTCTGCAGGTGGTCGTCGCCCAGCACCCGGCCGAGTCCGGTGATCAGCAGGAACAGTGCGGTGAAACCGGTCAGCCAGGCGGCGCCGACCATGGTGCCGGACACCTTGGCCGGCCCGGTCGCCCCGCGCTGGCCGCGGGCGGTCACGATGCCGGTGACCACGGTGGCGGCCAGCAGGCCGAGCGCCAGCAGGCCTGGGGCCACCAGGGCCGGCAGGTCCAGGACGGGGGTGGAGCCGCTGTCGAGGGCCATGGCCCCGTAGCCGACGGCCCAGGCCGAGCCCCAGGCCAGGTAGATCGGCCGGTTGTCGGCGACCGGGGCCGAGGGGGTGACCGAGCTCGTCGGCCGGTCGTCGACGGGGGAGAGGGTGGTGGCGGTCATGACATCCTCCTGTCGTGAGTGATTGGTCAGTCACTGCGCCTGTGAGTGACTGAACACTCATCTCGGCTGTGCGTCAAGCCCTCCGTGCGGAGATGTGCGATTGCGGCATGTGGGCGCCTCGCCGGCGACCGTGGTCGGGCCGACCACGCCACGTCCGACCGCGCCGTGTCGACCGGCACGTCGACCCCGGGAAGTGGAGCGCTCGCGATGACCGACCAGTACGCGCGGGCCAGCCCCGATTGCAGCTACGGCAGCGGCGAGACCCTGGCGGCCACCGGCGGGGTCCCGACGCCATGAGCCCCGCTCAACGCACGCCGTCGAAGAGGTTGGCGACCAGCGCGTCGGCGAACTCGTCGGTCAGCGGCTGGTCGGGCAGCAGGAGCCGGTGGTAGCAGGCACCCCACAGCTGGTCGACCACGGCCTCGGGGTTGACGCCGGCGCGCAGCTGGCCGCGCTCCTGGGCCCGGCGCAGCGCGGTGACGGCCCGCCCGGAAAAGCGCGTGTCAATGCATTCTGCTGACAGCGTGAGAATTGCGCGGTCAGCGAAATGCCGCCATTCTGGGACGCTTTCTCGAGAAGGCGCTGATCTACTCCGGCCGACGGATCGACACATCCACGGGAGAGGCCGGGACCATGCGCGCTGCACTCACGTCGACCAGCGGGGACGCCCCCCACCTGCGGGCGGCCAACGGCCACGCCTCGCTGCAGGACGCCGTCTTCGACCGGCTGCTGCGCGAGCGGATCGTCTTCCTCGGCACCCAGGTCGACGACGACGTCGCCAACCAGATCTGCGCGCAGATGCTGCTCCTGGCGGCCGACGACGCGCGCAGCGACATCCACCTCTACATCAACTCGCCGGGCGGCTCCGTGAGCGCGGGCATGGCCGTCTACGACACGATGCAGTTCCTCGACTGCGACGTCGCGACCTACTCCGTCGGGATGGCCGCCTCGATGGGACAGTTCCTGCTCACCGCCGGCGCCGCGGGCAAGCGGTTCGCGCTGCCGCACACGCGGATCATGATGCACCAGGTCTCGGCCGGGGTCGGCGGGACGCAGTCGGACATCACGATCCAGGCGGACATGCTGCGCCGGCTCAAGCGCGAGGTGAACGAGCTGCAGGCGCAGCACTCCGGGCGGAGCGTCGAGCAGGTCGAGCGTGACTCCGACCGCGACCGCTGGTTCACCGCGGAGCAGGCGCTCGAGTACGGCCTGATCGACCACGTCGTCGCCTCGGCCGCGGCACTGCCGGTCCCCGGCCCGGTCACCGCCGGCTGACGCGGCCACCGGACCCGGGAGGACCCGTGCCCACGCCGATCGCGCTGTACCTGCGTGCCCTCGACCGCCTCGGCGCCGTCGTCGACGCCGTCCCTCCCGACCGGTGGGACGACCCGACGCCCTGCCCCGACTGGTCGGCCCGCCAGCTGCTCGGCCACCTCGTCGACGGCCAGCGGCAGGTCCTGGCGATGGCCGGCGGCGACGGCCCGCGGCCGCCGGTCACCGGTCCCGGCGAGCTCGGCGCCCTCGCCGGCCCCGACCCCGCCGGCGCCTGGCGGCGCGCACACGAGGAGACCGCCACGACGCTGACCGGGGTGTCGCCGGCCGCGTCGGTCGCCACCCCGCTGGGCCCGCGGACGGTGGAGCAGCTCCTCGGCGTGGCCCTCGTCGAGCCCGTGGTCCACTGCTGGGACCTGGCGACGGCGACCGGGCGGCCGGCCGACCTCGACCCCGAGGCCGTGCGGGCGCTGCTGCCGGGCGTGCTCGCTCTCGGCGACCGACTCCAGGGCAGTGGCATGTACGGCCCCGCCGTCCCCGTGCCGGACGACGCACCGGCGCAGGACCGGCTGCTGGCCGCGCTCGGTCGCGGCCCGGGCCGGTCCCCGGCCTGAGATCAGCACCGGCCACCGGGCGGGCGCGCGGGTCCGCGGGCCGGTCGCCCAGGGGTCGCCGTCCCGGATCGCGGACAGCAGGCTGGGCCCGTGGACACTCCTGCGGCGGCGACGACGCGTCCGGATCAGGTCCTGGCGGCGGCGCGGGCCGAGTTCGACCCGGAGGTGACCTACCTCGACACCGCCACACTGGGCCTGCCGCCGCGGCGCTCGCTGACCGCGCTGCGGCAGGCGCTCGACCTCTGGGCCGCGGGGCGGACGAACGCACGCGACTTCGACGTCCCGCTCACCGCCGCCCGCCGCTCCTATGCCGCCCTGGTCGCCGTCGACCCCACCCGGGTCGCGGTCGGCAACCAGGTCAGCGTCTTCGCCGGGCTCGTCGCGGCGAACCTCCCCGACGGCAGCGAGGTGCTCACCGCGGCCGGGGAGTTCACCAGCGTCGTCTTCCCCTTCCTCGCCCAGGCGCGGCGGGGTGTGGTCGTGCGGGAGGTCCCGTTGGAGCGGCTGGCGGACGCCGTCACGCCGCGGACCGCGCTGGTGGCGGTCTCGGCGGTGCAGTCCGCCGACGGCCGGCTGGCCGACCTGACCGCGCTCGCCGACGCGGCCGCCGCCTCCGGCGCGAGGGTGCTGCTGGACCTCACGCAGGCCGCCGGCTGGCTGCCCGTCGACGCCGGGGCCTTCGCCTGGACCGTCTGCGGCGGCTACAAGTGGCTGCTCGCGCCGCGCGGGACCTGCTTCCTCACCGAGAACCCCGACCTGGCCGGCGACCTCGTCCCGCACACGGCCGGCTGGTACGCCGGGGACCGGCCGTGGGAGTCGATCTACGGCGGCCCCCTGCGCCTGGCCGGCGACGCGCGCCGCTTCGACGTCTCACCGGCCTGGCACTCGTGGGTCGGCCAGGCGCCCGCGCTCGACCTGCTCGCCGAGGTCGGATCCCGGCTGCTGCACGAGCACGCCGTCGGCCTGGCCGACCGCTTCCGCGCCGCCGTCGGCCGGCCGCCCGGCGACTCGGCGATCGTGAGCCTGCCCGTCGACCCCGGCGTCGTCGACCGTCTCCGGGACGCCGGCATCGCAGCCGGCCTGCGCGCCGGCCGGCTGCGGCTGGCCTTCCACGTCAACAACGACGCGGACGACGCCGACCGCGCCGCCGACGTGGTCGCCGGCCTCGTCCGTCGATGAGGCAGGTCCCACCGGCGGCGCCGGCTGCACGGGGCGGGCCGCGGCTCCGGAGGACACTCCTGCGCCGGTCAGGGCCGCGTCGCCACGGCGGCCAGCCGGCCCAGGAGGGCGAGCGCGGTCTCCCGCATCCGGCCGGCCTCGTCGTGGCCCGGGTCGTAGGCGGCCAGGGTCGCCGACACGACGGGCAGCCGGTCGGCCGTCTGCCGCACGACCCGCTGGACCTCGGCGGCGAGGAGCCCGTCGGCGGCGGCGTAACCGTTGGCCGGGGCGACGGCGACGGGGTCGTGGACGTCGAGGTCCACGTGCACGTGCACGGCGTCGACCCGGGCGGCCAGGTCGTCCAGTGCCGCCGCCGTGGTGTCGGCGTCCCGGGCCGTCGCCGGCGGTAGCCACCGGACGCCGGAGGCGCGCAGGTCGGTCTCCTCGGCTGTGCCCACGTCGCGCGCGCCGACGAGCAGGACCTGGTGCTCGGGCAGCGGGCCGAAGTGCCCCACCGTGGAGGTCAGGGTCCGCCAGCACCGCCCGACCACCATCGCCAGGCCCTGGCCGTCGAGGAAACCCGTGGTGGTCGTCTCGGGGGTGGTGAAGTCGGCGTGCGCGTCGAGCCACACCAGCCCGAACCGCCGGCCGGGCTGCGCCAGTCCGGCGAGCACGCCGAGCGTGGTGTTGCAGTTGCCGGCCAGCAGCAGCGGCAGCCGACCGGCGCGGCGGGCGTCCGCGACCGCGGCGGCGACCACGCGCTGCAACTCGAACGCCGTCTGCACCTCTGCGCGCCAGGGGGACGTCGGCTCGAGCACCTGCTCGTCGACCTCGTGCCCGCGCTCGCGCAGCCACCGCGCCGCTCCGCCGCGCCGCAGCGCCAGGGGCCCGGCGCCCATGCGCACGTCGAAGGCGCCCGAGTCGTACGGCGCGTACAGCAGGCGCACCGGCGGGGGAGCGGCGTCGGTCATGCGTCGAACCTGCCAGACGCGAGGTGACCGAGTCGCCCGCTCGACCGACCGGTCTCGCCCTGCGCCGTGTGGTGCCGCGTGCCCGTGGTCCTCGGGCTGCTGCTCGCCGCGGCCGCCGTCCGGGGTCCGGCGGGACGGGTCACCGGGCGGGTGCGGCGCCCAGTGCCCGGCCCAGCCGGTGGACCGCGTCGGCGAGCCGGTCGGGGGTGTGCGCGGCGTAGCCCAGCACGAGCCCGGGCGGACCGGGGCGCCGGCGGTGCCAGGACAGCGGGTGGACGAGGACGCCGGCCTCGCGCGCGCGGGTGGCCAGCTCGAGGTCGTCGCGGCCGCCGTCGGGGAAGGTGACCAGCAGGTGCAGCCCGGCGGCGGCACCCTCGACCCGCGCCGAGGGCAGGTGCGCGCCGACGGCTGCCACCACGGCGTCCCGCCGGGCGCGCTGGCGGGTGCGGACCAGGCGCAGGTGCCGGTCGTAGGCCCCGCTGGCGAGCAGCTCGGCCAGCACGAGCTGGGGGAGCACCGGGCTGCCCAGGTCGTTGGCGTGCTTGGCGGCCACCAGGTCGGCGTGCAGGGCGGGCGGGGGGACCAGCCACCCCAGCCGCATGCCCGGCGCCAGCGTCTTGGAGGTGCTGCCGGTGTGCACGACGTGCTCCGGGGCGCTGGCCTGCAGTGCGGGGACCGGCGCGCGGTCGTAGCGGTGCTCGGCGTCGTAGTCGTCCTCGACCACGAGACCGTCGGCCGCGCGGGCCCAGGCCAGCAGCTCGCGGCGCCGGTGCGGGGCGAGGACCACCCCGGTGGGGAACTGGTGGGCCGGGGTGAGCAGCACCGCGCGGGCCGGCGTCGCCGCCAGCTCCGCGACCCGTGCGCCGTCGTCGTCCACCGGGACCGGCAGCACCGCCAGCCCCCAGTGGGCCAGGGCGTCGCGGGCACCGCGGGAGCCGGGGTCCTCCATGGCGATCGCGGTCTCGCCGCGCGCGCGGAGGAGCTGCGCGAACAGCGCGAGCGACTGGGCGACCCCGGCCACCACGACGACCTCCTGCGGGGTCGCCCGCAGTCCCCGGGTGCGGGCCAGCCAGGCGGCCAGCTCGGTGCGCAGCCGTGCGCTGCCGCGCGGGTCGCCGTAGCCGAGCTCGGCGGCACCGGCGGTCGCCAGCACGGCCCGCTCGGCGCGCAACCAGGCCGCGCGGGGGAACGCCGAGAGGTCCGGCACGCCGGGGGAGAGGTCGACGTCGACGTCGTCCGGCGTGCGCGCCGGCAGCAGCGGACCCGCCGCGGCCGGCGCCGCGGGGACGGCGACGGGTGGGGGGACCGGCACCGCGGGGCGCGCGGCGACCACGGTGCCGGCCCCCACGCGGGAGACGACCAGCCCCTCGTCGGTCAGTCGCCGGTAGGCCTCCACCACGACCCCGCGGGACACCCCGAGCTCCTGCGCGAGCGTCCGCGTCGGGGGCAGTGCCGCGCCCGCGGCCAGCCGCCCGTCCGCGACGGCGGCGCGGACCCCGGCCACCAGCCACCCGGTCAGCCCGCGCCGCGGGGCCGCCCGCCGGTGCAGCTGCAGGAAATCCGTCCCGTCGTGTCCCATCGCTCCTCATTGGTCCACTTCGATGCGCCTGGATCGGACCTGCACGCAGGACCGGTCGTCGTCCCAGGCTGACGGGGTGGTCAAGTCCCTCGACGCCGTCCCGGCCGGGTCCGGCACCGGAGCCGCACTGCCGGGAGCGCTCGCGATGATCTTCGTCGGCGGCAGCGTGGCGGTCTCCGGCCTGCTCGCCGACGCCGCCCTGGCCACCACCCAGGCGGTGCGCTACGCCGTGGCCTGCCTCCTGCTGGTGGTCCTGGCGCGGCTCACCGGGCGCCGCCTGGTCCGGCCGCGCGGTGCCGAGTGGCCGTGGCTGCTGGGCGTGGCGGTCGCGGGCCTGGTGCTGTTCAACGTGGCGCTGGTCCGCGGGGCCGCCCACGCCGAGCCCGCGGTGCTGGGGGTGGCCGTGGCCTGCGTGCCGGTCGTCCTCGCCCTGGTGGGCCCGGCGCTGGAGGGACGCCGTCCCTCGCCGGTCGTGCTCGCCGCCGGGGCGGTGGTGACCTGCGGTGCCGTGCTGGTGCAGGGCCTCGGTCGGGCCGACGCGGTCGGGCTCGGCTGGGCGCTGGTCGTCCTCGCCTGCGAGGCGGCCTTCACCCTGCTCGCCGTCCCGGTCCTCGGCCGGCACGGGCCGTGGGGCGTGTCGGTGCACGCGACGTGGCTGGCGGCCGTGGTGTTCGCCGTCCTCGGCGTGGCGACCGAGGGGCCCGGGGCGGTCGCGGGCCTCCGGGTGCCGGACCTGCTGGCCGCCGGCTACCTGGCGGTCGCGGTCACCGCGGTCGCCTTCGTGCTCTGGTACTCGACCGTCACCCGGCTGGGGGCCGGGCGCGCCGGGCTGCTCACCGGACTGGCACCCGTGGCGGCCGCCGGCACCGGGGTGCTCCTCGGCGGGGCCGCGCCGGCGCCGGCGGTCTGGGTGGGCATCGCCGTCGTCGGCGCCGGCCTGGCACTCGGCCTGACCCGAGCGGATCCCGCCGGGGTCGTGGCCGCGTGACAGGGGAGGAGCAGCGCGTGCACCTGCAGCACGCGGCGGAGGTCCGCGCCCGCTTCCCCGGCCTGGTGGCCGGTGTCGTCGCCGCCGACGGGGTGGGCGCCGACGTCGACGTCGGCGCCCACGTCGAGGAGCACCTCGCCACCGCCCGCGCCCGGCTCGACGGGCGCACCGAGTCCGACCTGCCGGAGATCCGCGCCTGGCGCCGTGCGTTCGCGGCCATGGGGCTCAAGCCGACGCAGTACCGCTGCGCATCCGAGGCGCTGCTGCGCCGCCTGCGCCGGGAGGGGACGCTGCCGCGGCTGCACCCGCTGGTCGACCTGTGCAACGCCGTCTCGGCCGCGTACGCCGTCCCCGTCGCCGCCCTCGACCTCGACCGCGTCGACGGCGACCTGGAGGTCCGCCCCGCGACGGGCACCGAGCAGTACCTCTCCTTCGCCGGCGAGGAGGAGCACCCCGAGCCCGGCGAGGTCGTCTTCGTCGACCGCGCGCACCGGGCGCACGCCCGGCGCTGGACCAACCGGCAGAGCGCCGCCTCCGCCGTGCGCGCGGACACCCGGACCGTCCTGGTCGTCGCCGAGGCGCTGCACGACACCGCCGGCCGGGACGTCGCGGCACTCGTCGGCACCCTGGCCCGCCAGATCTCCGAGACCTGGCCCACCCGGCCGGTGACCGCCGTGCTGACCGCGACCGAGCCCCGCTTCGCCGTCCCGGACCGGTTCACCCGGCGTCCCGGCTGACCGGGCGGCCGCTCGGTCCGGCCAGGAGCTGACGAGGACGACGGCGTGCACGCGCGGAGGGCGCACGGTGAGCCGCCCGCCGGGGAGGACCGCGCTCACGACCGCGGGGCGGGACCGGTGGTCGTGCCGACCGACAGGTGCACGTCGAGCACGACGTCGTCCGGACGCCGCCCCGCCACCAGGTCGGTGACCGCCCGGCCGACCACCCGGCCCTTCTCGGTGGTCGGCTGGACGACGGTGGTGAGCCGCACCGGGGGCAGCCACGGCAGCTCGGCGCCGTCGAAGCCGGCCACGCTGACGTCCTCCGGGACGCGCAGCCCCAGCGCCTCGGCGGCGCGCAGGACACCGGCGGCGAGGATGTCGCTCTGCGCGACGACCGCGGTCGGCCGCTCGTCCGCCGGGACGTCGAGCAGCGCCCGCCCGGCCCGCTCGCCCTCCTCGACCGCGTTGGCCGCCGTCTCCCACAGCGGCACCGGGCCGAGGACCTCCTCGACGCCGAGCGCCCGCTCCCGGACGTCGAGGAAGTGCACCCGCGCCCGGCGCTCGGGGGTGACCGGGCCGCGGGTGCCGTCCAGGCGCAGCGGCAGGGCGACCACCGCGACCCGGCGGTGCCCGAGGTCGGTGAGGTGGCGGGTGAGCTCCACGGTGCCCCGGCGGTCCTGGATGCCGACGAACACGAGGTCGTCCAGGCGCGGCCCGTCGACGGCCACGATCGGCACCCCGCGGCGCTGCAGGTGCTCCAGGGCCGGGTCGTCCTCCAGGCCGCAGGTCGCGTAGACGACCGCGTCGAGGGGCACGTGCGCCAGCTGAGCCAGCGTCGGGCCGTGCCGGTCGGCGTCCCCGGGGAGCAGCAGCAGGCCGACGCCCAGCGGGCTGAGCACCTCGGTGACGCCGTCCAGCAGCTGCACCGACACCGGGTCGCTGAACGCGTAGGCCAGCCGCTCGCCGATCACCGCGCCGACCACGCCGCTGCGCCGGGAGCGCAGCGAGCGGGCGACCGGGTCGGGGCCGGCGTAGCCGAGCTCGGCGGCCGCGGCCAGCACCCGTTCCCGGGTCGACGGCGCGACCCGCGCGGACCCGGAGAAGACCAGCGACGCCGTGGACGACGCCACCTCGGCCCGGGCGGCCACGGTGGCCAGCGTCGGGCGGCTCCGGTCGGTCACGGTCTCGGCTCCTCGATGGGCGGGTCGGCCGACGCTACGACCTCGCGGGTCGGCCGGTCGAGGAAGCGGTCGTCGAATCGATTCGATAGAGTGATGCCCGCCTGTTCGCGACGGAAGGACCCACGGTGCACCCGACGCCCACCACCGCCCACCTCGAGCGGGCGCGGGTCGCCGTCGCCGTGGCCTTCGTCGTCAACGGGTTCGCCTTCGCCTCGTGGATCTCGCGGGTGCCGGCCGCCCGGGACGCGCTGGACCTGTCGGCGGCCGGTCTGGGCCTGCTGCTGCTCTGCGTCGCCGTCGGCTCGACCGTCGCGCTGCCGCTGACCGGCCCGGTCGTGCACCGCATCGGCCCGGCCCGCGGCGTGCTGGGCGGGACGGTGCTGGCGGCCACCGGGCTGCTGCTGCTGGCGCTCGGGCTCGGCTCGGGCCAGGTCGTGCCCGCCGGCGCCGGGCTGGTGCTGGTCGGCATGGGCGTGGGCGGCTGGGACGTCGCGATGAACATCGAGGGCGCCGCGGTCGAGCAGGGGCTGGGCCGCTCGCTGATGCCGCGGCTGCACGCGGGCTTCAGCCTGGGCACCGTCGCCGGTGCGCTGCTGGGGGCCGGCGCCGCCGCGCTGGCCTTCCCGCTGGGGGCCCAGCTGGTGCTGACGGCGGTCCTCGCCCTGACCGTGCTCGCCGTCGCCACCCGGTCGTTCCTGCCCGCCGAGCCCGGCGCGGAGGAGGAGCGCGCGGCCGGGTCCGGGGTCGGGCGCGCCTGGCGGGAGCCGCGCACGCTGCTGGTCGGCGTCTCCACCCTCGCCTTCGCCTTCACCGAGGGCACCGCCAACGACTGGCTCGCCGTGGCCCTCGTCGACGGCCACGGCATCGGCGAGGCGGCCGCCGCCGTGGGCTTCGCCGTCTTCGTCGCGGCGATGACCGCCGTCCGGCTGGTCGGCGGCGCGCTGCTGGCCCGCTACGGGCGGGTGACCGTCCTGCGGGTGGGCGGCGGGACGGCGGTGCTCGGCCTGCTGCTGTTCGTCACCGCGCCCGCGTTGCCGGTCGTCCTCGCCGGGGCGGTGCTGTGGGGCGCCGGCGCCGCGCTCGGCTTCCCGATCGGCATGAGCGCCGCGGCCGACGACCCGGCGCGGGCCGCCGCCCGGGTGTCGGTGGTCAGCTCGATCTCCTACACCGCGTTCCTCGCCGGGCCGCCGCTGATCGGCTTCGTCGCGGAGGTGACCGGCGTGCTGCAGGCACTGCTCGTGGTGCTCGTCGTCCTGGCGCTGGGCTCACTCGCCGCCGGCGCCACCCGCCCGCTGCGGACCGTCGACGCCAGGTAGCCGCGGAGGAGCTCGTGCTCTGCCCACCGTGGTGGGCAGAGCACGAGCTGCGGCGAGTGGAGGCCCCGACGGTCGGCCGGCGATCTCGCGCACGATCGCCACGGCCGGTCGCCTCCGCCTCCAGCCGAGCCGGGAACGCGCTCGCGGTCGGTTCAGCGGCCGTCGGCACCGCGTCCGGGCCGTCCCGTGCCCGAGCTGAGGACGCCCTCCATCTTGGCGAGGCACTGCTCCATGCCGATCCGGGAGAGCTCCCGCATCTGCCCTTCCGGCCAGCCGTACTCCGTGACGGTCACCAGCGTCGAGCCGCCACGATCCTCCAACTCGATCACGTGCCGCTGTGCCTGCGGGAAGTCCGGTGGCATCCCCACCGACGCGGGATCGACCGGCGTGCCGCCCGCGTCGCAGAGGTCGTGGACCAGCTCGATGCGACGCTCCGGCTCGATCCGGGTGAACGACCACAGGCTGTAGGAGTCGCCGCCCCCCATCTCGGCCGGGGCCCGCATGCCCAGCACCGCCGACCCGCCCTCACGGAAGTCGATCACCGCGCTGGGACAGGAGAACCCGTCCGGGCCCCACCACTGCATCAGGTAGCTCGGCTCCGACCACGCAGCCCACACCGCCCCGGTCGGAGCGGCGACCTCGCGCGTCACCACGAGCTCGCTCATCTGGCCCTCCTCGTCGGCCTGCGTCGCGGGCGTCGTCCACGACCCCCATGAGACCTCGCCCCGCTCCAGGACTCACCGGTGCCGTAGCACTCCTCGCGGCGGTCGTGCCGGCGGTCGTGCCGCAGGTCGCCCATCGGCGCGGAGACGCTCTCACGCACTCGTCTCCGGTCACGGTCGACCACCGCCTGCACGCCGATCCCTCGCTGGACGGCGGGAGCTGACTGCCCTGGCGCGTCGAACGTCACCGCAGCGCGTTCTTCCCCCGCAGCGGGACGGCGCGTGGATCTCACGGTCCAGGAGACGCGTGCACGGCCGCCCAAGCTCGCTGCAGACCCCGGTAGTCGATGACGACGATGTCCTCCTCGTCGAGGACACGGCGGGCGAGGGGGGACAGCAGGAACGCGTGGTCGGCGCGACGGACGGCCCAACCGAGGTCGGCCTCTGCCGCCGTCTCCTCACCCACCGCCGGGTGCACCGCCCACTCGCTCGACCCCGCCGGTAGGCAACGGAGCGCCTGGACGTAGCGCGCCGCCTTCCCCGCCCCGCCCAGGGCGAAGCTGTCCAGGAAGTCGTGGTCGACCACGGGCAGCCCACGACCGCGTGCTGCTCGCCGTCCATGCTCCAGCCACACCCGCGCCGCCAGGCCGTGTTCGCGTGCCAGCGCCATGGTCAGGTCCAGGACGTCCGGGCGGCCGCCGTCGGCGAGGACGTGCCAGTCCAGGTGGGTGGGCGTCAGCCCGCTGCGGTCCACCGTGTCGATCTGGGCGCGCAGTTCCCGCTCGACGTCCTCGATGCGGGCCTGGGCCAGCAGCCGTGGTGCGGCGGCGCTTGTCCACAGCAACCCGTCCGCATCGACCAGCGAGGGCACCTGCG
>DASQNB010000058.1:0-1556 GCA_035645175.1 Geodermatophilus sp. | reverse complement strand
CGAAGCCGGGCAGCGACACCTGCGCGGTCACGTCCCGGGCCAGGACCCGGTTGTGCGCCGTCGCCAGCGGCACCTCCTCGTCGCCCAGCGGGGCGAGGAGCGCCGCGACGACCGCCTGGTGTTCCTCGACCGTGCGCACGGGCACATCCTGACCGATCGGTGCCGCGGGCACCCGGGAGGGCGAGCACGCGGCCGCCTCGTGGTCCCTGAGGCCGGACGCGCCGCCGCAGCACCTGTCCGGGATCCGGGCGGCCGTCGCTAGGGTCGGGCCAGCCGAGCGAGGAGGAGTGGCCGTGGCCGAGTACGAGCGGATGCTGGCGGCGAACGAGGAGTGGGCGCGCCAGTTCCCCGGCGGGCTGCCCGTGCGGCCGCAGCGGGCGGTGGCCGTGGTCGCGTGCATGGACTCGCGGATGCCGCTGTTCCCGCTGCTGGGCCTCGCGGTCGGGGACGCCCACGTCATCCGCAACGCCGGTGGTGTCGTCACCGAGGACACCATCCGGTCGCTCACCATCTCCCAGCACCTGCTCGGGACCCGCGAGATCGTGCTGGTGCACCACACCGACTGCGGCCTGCAGAAGACCGACGACGCCTCCTTCGCCGACCTCGTCGAGCAGGCCACCGGGCACCGGCCGCCGTGGCCGACGCACGCCTTCTCCGACGTCGACGAGGACGTCCGCGAGTCGATCCGGCGGCTGCGGGACAGTCCCTACCTGCTCTCCCGGGACATCTGCGGCACGGTCTACGACGTCGACACGGGGCGGCTGCGCGAGGTCCGCTGAGAGCAGCGAGCGCCGGCGGCCGAGGAGCGCACCGGGGCGGGAGCGGACCCGGGTCGCGGTCACGGTCGAGGACCGGCCGCGGCCCGGAGGTGCCCGGGGCCGGCTGGTATCGTGATCGGCTGGTGCGCGGAGCCGGCTGGTGCCCGCGCGCCGTCCCGTCTCCCGTGCTCGGTGAGGCGATCCCACCAGCCGATCCGACGACGACGGAGGACACGAGCGCCGTGCGCACGTACACCCCCAAGCCCGGCGACGTCAGCCGGGCCTGGCACGTCATCGACGCCACTGACGTGGTGCTCGGTCGACTCGCCAGCCAGACCGCGATCCTGCTCCGCGGCAAGCACAAGCCCCAGTACGCCCCGCACGTGGACGTCGGCGACTTCGTCGTCATCGTCAACGCCGGACAGGTGGCCCTCACCGGCTCCAAGCGGGACGAGAAGATCGCCTACCGCCACTCCGGCTACCCGGGCGGCCTCAAGCGGATCAACGTCGGCGACCAGCTGCGCACGCACCCCGACCGCGTCGTCGAGCGCGCGATCAAGGGAATGCTCCCGCACAACAGCCTGGGCCGTCAGATGCTCAAGAAGCTGAAGGTGTACGCGGGCCCCGAGCACCCGCACGCCGCCCAGCAGCCCCAGCCCTACGAGATCAAGCAGGTGGCCCAGTGACGACCGCCCTCACCGTGACCGACGCCGAGGGGCGTCCGGTGCAGACCGTCGGCCGGCGCAAGGAGGCCATCGTCCGCGTGCGCCTGCTGCCGGGCACCGGCCAGTTCCGGCT
>DASQNB010000057.1:0-39901 GCA_035645175.1 Geodermatophilus sp. | reverse complement strand
CGGGCCAGTTCGGTGACTGCTCGGCCGGAGGTCTCCAGCATCCGCACCGTGCCCGGGTCGTCGAGGTCGATCCGGTTGAGCATCTTGGCCGCGTCGAAGCGGGCCTCCACCACGCCCGCGACGTCGTAGCCGGTCATCCGGTCGTCGAGCTCGAAGCTGGCCCCGGCCAGGCCGCCGCGGTTCATCGACGCCACCACGACCTTGTCCTCGAGCGCGCCGAGCAGGAGCAGGTCCTCGGCGATGTCCGCGGTGGCGAGCAGGCCGTCCACGCCGGGGCGGGCCAGCGCCGCCCGCAGCCGGTCGAGCATCTCGGTGCGGTTGTTCATCGCGGTGGGCCGTCCCTGGGCCGACAGCGCCCCGCGGGCGGGGTGGTCGGCGGCGACGAGCATGAGCCGCCCGTCCTCGGGGAGGAACGCCGGCCGGCGGCGGCGTGCGGCCAGCGCGTGGGCGATGGCCTCGGGGTTCCGCGCGCGCAGCTCGGTGACCTCGGCATAGGAGGTGCACAGCGGCGTGGAGTCCAGGGTCGCCGGACCGGAGATGTCCGCGGCGGAGACGGCGGTGTCAGACACGGGTGCCCTCCAGGGAGGCGGCGACGGAGGAGTCGATCTCGGCGGCGGTCGGCATCGCGGTGGAGCACTCCAGCCGCGAGGCCACGATGGCCCCGGCGGCGTTGGCGTTGCGCAGCAGCCGCTCCAGCGGCAGCCCGGTGAGCAGGCCGTGGACGAGGGAGCCTCCGAACGCGTCGCCGGCACCCAGGCCGTTGACCACGTCGACCGGGGTGGGTGGGACGACGACCCGCTCGGTGCGGGTCTTGCCGAGGACGCCGCGCGGGCCCTGCTTCACGATCGCCAGCTCGACGCCGGCGTCGAGCAGGGCGTCGGCCGCGCGGTCGGGGTCGGTCTCACCGACGGCCACCTCGCACTCCTCGCGGTTGCCGACGGCGACGGTCACGTGGGGGAGGGCGGCGCGCACCTGCGCCGTGGCCTCCTCCTGCGAGGCCCAGAACACCGGCCGGTAGTCGAGGTCGAGCACGGTGTGCCGGCGGCGCCCCCGCGCCTCCCACGCCGCGTGGTGCGCCGACCGGCTGGGCTCCTCGGACAGCCCGGTGACCGTCGCCCAGAACAGCGCGGCGTCCCGGATCGCGGCGAGGTCGAGGTCTTCGGGGCGGATCTGCAGGTCCGGGGCGACCGGGCGGCGGTAGAAGTACAGCGGGAAGTCGTCGGGCGGGAAGATCTCGCAGAAGGTGACCGGGGTCGGGTGCGCCGGGTCGACGACGACGAACCGGTCGTCGACCCCGAGGTCGCGCAGCGCCCGCCGGACGAAGCGGCCGAACGGGTCACCGCCCACCCCGGTGACGAGCGCCGCGGAGTGCCCGAGGCGGGCGGCGGCGACCGCGACGTTGGCCGCGCTGCCGCCGAGGAACTTGCCGAAGGTCTCGACGTCCTCCAGCCCGACGCCCACCTGCAGCGGGTACACGTCCACCCCGCTGCGTCCCATCACCACCACGTCGAGGGCGTCTGCCACGGCTCTCCGTCCCCTGCGTCGTCGGTTGCGTTGCGACGCCACTGTGCTCCACAGCACATCACTTTGTAAAGACATACGTCCAACAAGACGTGCCCATGTCCGCCTCCCCCGACGAGGTGAGGACAGGACCGGGCTCCGAGGTGCGATCATGCTCGTGCGGGGCGCCGACCCACCGGCCGAGCCCGCTCGGTGCCCGCATCCCGAGGAGGCCCCCGTGCTCACCTTCGACATCGACCGGTCCAGCCCCATGCCGCTGTACTTCCAGCTCGCCCAGGCGATCGAGGGGGCGATCGCCGGCGGGGCCCTGCCGGCCGGCTCCCGGCTGGAGAACGAGGTCCTGCTGGCCCAGCGGTACGGCCTGTCGCGCCCGACCGTGCGCCGGGCGGTCCAGGAGCTCGTCGACAAGGGCCTCCTGGTGCGCAAGCGGGGGGTGGGCACCCAGGTCATCCAGCCGCACGTGCGCCGGTCCGTGGAGCTCACCAGCCTGTACGACGACCTGTCCCGCGCCGGTGAGGGGCCGACGACCGAGGTGCTGTCGCTGGACCGGGTCCCTGCCCCGGCCGACGTCGCCAAGGAGCTCGACGTGGCCGAGGGGGACGAGATCGTGGTGGTGCGCCGGCTGCGGCGCTCCCGCGGGGAGCCGCTGGCACTGCTGACCAACCACCTGCCGGGCCGCTTCCGGCCGACCGTCGAGGAGCTGACCGAGCGCGGCCTCTACCAGTACCTGCGGGCGCAGGGGGTGCACCTGCGGGTGGCCCACCAGCGCATCGGTGCACGGCTGGCGCGCGCCGAGGAGGCCCGGCTGCTCGACGAGCCGCCGCGCGCCGCGCTGCTCACCATGCAGCGCACCGCCTTCGACGACCAGGGCGGGGCCGTCGAGTACGGCCGGCACGTGTACCGCGCCTCCCGCTACGACTTCGAGACCACGCTCGTCGGCCGTTGACCCGCGCCCACCTCCTGTCGGCGCTTCGGCATCACCTGTGTCTCGTCGAGAGTCCGAGAGCGGTGGCGTCGGCCACATCTGCCTACTCGTCGTGGGGACACTCACAGTGCGATGGCGATAGATGCCAAGCACCTCGGTGGACCATGGGTGGAGAACAGATCACCCGACACCACGGAGACCGCCATGCAGGGCACCGCCTTCGCCATTGCCGACACCACGCCCGACCTGGGGCTGGTGAACCGGCTGCGCCGCCGCCGGGACGAGCGGCGCGCCCGCCGGACCCTCGAGCGCGAGCTCGCCGACTACGCCACCCTCGGTGACCGCGACGACCTCGCGGCCCTGATGGCCGGCTGGGGCGCCGCCGACAGCGACGCCGCCGCCATCCTCGTCCACCAGGCCCGTCGGGACCTCTTCCGCAGCCACTGACCGAGGACCCCGTCCTCCCCGCCCCGCGCGGGTTCGGGGCGGGACCCGGGACGGGGCCGGTGGTCTCCGCCGGGAGGGGTCACCCCCTCAGCTGAAGGGGTTCTCACCGGCCTCGATCTGCGCGGCGAACTCCCTCAGCGCCGTCCGGTCCGGCGTCGCGCCGGCGTCTCGGACCGCCGCGTCCAGCGCGGCGAGGACCTCGTCCGCCGGCCGGCCGGCCATGCTGTCGCCGATCGACGCCAGGGTCGGGGCGACCCGCTCGCTGACCAGCCGGTCACGTCCGGGCATCCGCGGCTGCAGCAGGTGGAGGAGCTCGGCCTGCAGTCCGCCTCTCGGTCGGCGGGGCACCATGTCGGGCCTCCTCGGCTCACGGGCCTGCGTGGGGACGACCGGGAGCGATCGGCGTCAGTGGACACCACGTCCGCCGGCACCGGCAAGCCCGGTCCCCGGCCCCCGGCCTCCCGAGCGCCGGCGCGTGGGCCGCGCACCGGCGGCGCCCACCCCGTGCCCTGACGAGCGGCGCCCTCCCGCGTCAGGGGGTGGTCGGCTGCCGTCGGTGGTGCGGGCTGTCGGGGTTCAGCAGTGAGTGCCTGCGGCCGTAGGCGAAGTAGATGGCGAACCCGATCAGGAGCCAGACGCCGAAGCGCGCCCAGGTCTCCCAGGGCAGCTGCCAGATCAGGAACAGCGACGACAGCACCCCGAACGCGGGGACGAAGGGCATGAACGGCAGCCGGAAGGAGCGGGGGGTGTCCGGCCGGGTGTAGCGGAACAGGATGACCGCGGCGCACACGACGATGAACGCGGACAGGATGCCGATGTTCGTCAGGTCCGCGACGGCGCGGATCGGGAAGACGCCGGCGAGCAGGGCGGAGGCCACCCCGGCGATCCAGGTGACGCGCTGCGGGGTGCCGCCGCGGTCCACCTTGGCGAACCACGGGGGCAGCAGCCCGTCGCGGCTCATGGAGAACCACACCCGGGTGACCCCGAGCAGGAAGGTCAGCATCACGGTCAGGATGGACAGCACGGCGAAGACCGAGATGATGCTGGCGATGACCGGCAGGCCGACGCTGGTGAAGGCCGAGGCGAAGCCGGCGGTCGGGTCGATGTCCTGGTAGTTCTGCATGCCGGTGAGCACCAGCGTGGCGGCCACGTAGAGCGTCATCGCGATGATCAGGGAGAGGATGATCGCCTTGGGCATGTGCTGCTTGCCGTCCTCGGCCTCCTCGGCGGCGGTGCTCATGGCGTCGTAGCCGAAGACGGCGAAGAAGACGGTGGCCGCGCCGGTGAGCACCGGGCCGAACCCGGCCGGCAGGAACGGGTCGTAGTTCTCGGCGTTGATGTAGAACACGCCGAGCCCGATGATGAACAGGATCAGCACGATCTTGATCGCCACGGCGACGAGCTCGAACCGGCCGAAGGCCTTGGTGCCGCGGCTGAGGATGAAGGTGACCAGCAGGCAGATGACGATGGCCGGGATGTTGACGACCCCGCCCTCCTCGGCCGACGCGGTGACCGACACCGGCAGGGCGACTCCGAAGCCGTTGAGGAACGCCTCGAGGTAGCCGGAGATGCCGATCGCCACGACGGCGACGATGGCGATGTACTCCAGCAGCAGGTCCCAGCCGATGAACCACCCGATGATCTCGCCGAGGGCCACGTACCCGTAGGTGTAGGCCGAGCCGGCCCGCGGGATCATGCCGGCGAACTCGGCGTAGGACACCGCCGCGGCCGCAGAGGCCAGGCCGGCGATGAGGAAGGCGATCAGCACGGCCGGGCCGACGCCGGGGTTGTCCTCGTCGCCGGCCGCCACCAGCCCGGCGAGGGAGAAGATCCCGACGCCGATGATGCCGCCGACACCGATGGCGGTCAGTTGCCACAGGCCGAGGCTCTTGGCCAGCGCACCGGCCCCGCTGTCCTTCTCGATCTCGTCCATCTGGTCGATCGGCATGCGCCGGAAGAGGGACTGCCGTGACGGGCTGCTCATGGGTCTTCCCCTCGTTGCCGGGCCCGGAGGCCGGGGTGCTCGACGCCCTGGACGGCTCTCCTGGCCTGAGGGGCTGGGAGGGAGCGGTGTCGACCGTGGGAATGATGGTGAGGCCCCGCCCCGCCGTCAACGGCACGGGTCGGTCTTGGCAGCTCCCCGGGCGTGCCGGGCTCAGCCCGGCTGCAGGCGGTCGGCGATCCCGGCCGCGGTGAAGGCGGTCACGACGTCGTCCCGGGTCTCGCTGAAGTGGGCCCAGCTGTCGCAGTGGGCGGGGACGACCCGGCGGGCGCCCAGGAGGGCGGCGGCCTCCGCGGCCCGGGCGCCGTCGATGGTGAGCAGGGCGCCGTCGAAGAGGGCGGTGCGGGCGGCGCCGGCGAACAGCACCGCGGTGTCCACCGGGCCGACGCGCCCGGCGATCTCCCGGACGACGTCCAGCGAGGCGTTGTCGCCGCTGACGTGGACGGTCGGCAGGTCCGCCGCGGTCAGCACGAAGCCGACGACCTCACCGGTGACCGGCTCGCACCCCTCGGGCCCGTGCCGGGCGGGCGTCGCGGTCACCGTGACGGTGCCGCCGTCGGGGCGGGGCAGCTCCACGGCCTCCCAGGGCGCGAGCCCGCGGGTGGTCCCGGCGAGGCGTCCGGCGGCGCTGCGGGTGGTGAGCACGAGGGGGACGTCGGCGAGCAGCGCGCGGCCGGAGCCGTCGAGGTTGTCCGGGTGCTGGTCGTGGGAGAGCAGCACCGCGTCCAGAGGGCCGAGGTCGGCCGGGTCGACGGCGGAGGGGGCGGTCTTGGTGAGGGAGCGGCCGCCGCCCAACGGGTACTCGCCGGGCGCGTCGAAGGTCGGGTCGGTGAGGAACCGCAGGCCCCCGTACTCGATGAGCGTGGTCGGCCCGCCGAGGACGCGGACGGGGACCTGCTCGCTGGTTCCGGGGGCATCGGTCACGGGGCACCTCGCGGGGGTCGACGGCAGCTGCTCCGCGCCGGAGCCGGGCAGCCCCGAGAGTCTGGCCGGTCGCGTGCCTCCGCGCCCGCCGGCCGGGAGGGGACCGTGCTGCCGTCAGTACCGTTACCCCCAACACATCCCGCCCGAGCGGTACGGCTCGTGCGCGGGTCCGCTCCTCGACTGTCCTCGACAACGGGCCTGCGGCAGGATGACCGCGCGTCGTCCCCGAGCTCCCCGACGGTGGGCCGGGACCCCGTGGGCACTCCCTGCCCAGGCCGGTGAGCCAGCGCCGGCCGACCCGATCCGCACAGCGCCTCCCGAGCCGTCCACCGGCCGCACGACGTCCTCCGCAGCACCGGCCGCTCGGGACCGCGCACCGATCGAGGAGCCACCATGCGTCGTCTGCCGGCCACCCTGACCGCGGTGCTGTCCGGGCTGGTGATCGCCAGCGTGCCGGCCGCGCCCACGGCCCTGGCCGCTGCACAGCCCGGGGAGCCGCCCGTCGTCCACACGGAGCAGGGCGCCGTGCGCGGCGTGCAGGCCGAGGGCGTGGACAGCTTCCTCGGCATCCGGTACGCCGCCGCGCCGGTCGGGAACCTGCGGTGGGCCCCGCCGGAGCCGGTGGCGCCGTGGGAGGGCGTCCTCCCGGCCGAGCAGTACGGCAACCGCTGCCCGGCGACCGAGAGCACGAACGGTCCGCGCTCGGAGACCGAGGACTGCCTGTTCGTCAACGTGCAGCGGCCCGCCGGCGGCACGCCCGGGGACCGCAAGCCCGTCTACGTGTTCATCCACGGCGGCGGCCTGGTGAACGGCAGCTCCAACCAGGCCGACATGGCCGAGATCGTCTCGCTCACCGGTGTGGTGGGGGTGACGATGAACTACCGCCTCGGCGCCCTCGGCTTCCTGGGACACCCCCAGCTGACCGACCGGCAGGGCGAGTCGGGCAACTACGGGCTGATGGACCAGCAGGCGGCACTGCGCTGGGTCCAGGAGAACATCGCGAGCTTCGGCGGCGATCCCGCCCGGGTGACGATCGGCGGGGAGTCGGCCGGCGGCTGGTCGGTCTGCTCGCACCTGGTCGCCCCGGGGTCCCGCGACCTGTTCGCCGGCGCGATGATCCAGAGCGGCTCCTGCCCGAGCCGCACCCAGGACGCCGCCGACGCCGAGGGCGAGGTCATCGCCCAGGCGGTGGGCTGCGCCGAGCTGGCGACCGCGCTGGCCTGCCTGCGGGACACCCCGGTGGGCGAGCTGATCGACGCGCCGATCCCGGTCGTCCCGCCGGTCCGGGGCACGCCGTTCCTGCCGTCGGACCCGCGCGTCGCGATCGCCACCGGGGACTTCGCGCGGGTGCCGGTGGTCGTCGGCGCCACCCGGGACGAGGGGCGGACCTTCATGGCCGGGAGCATCGGCTGGACCCGCGAGCAGTACGAGACGTGGGTGCGTGAGGCCTTCGCCGAGGACGCCGACGACGTCCTGTCCCGCTACCCGTGGCCGGCCGACGCCGACGAGTTCACGGCCGCCTACCTCGCGGGCGCGATCGTCACCGACGCCGGTCTGGCCTTCGGCATCGGCGGCTGCCCGAACCTGGCGCTGACCCGTGACCTCGCCCGGCACGTGCCCACCTGGGCCTACGAGTTCGCCGCCCGCACCGGGCCCGGGCTGCAGCCGACCCCGGGATACGAGTGGGGCGCGGGGCACGCCGCCGAACTGGCGTACCTGTTCCCGAGCTTCGACAACGGCACGCCCATCGCCCCCACCTTCGACGCCGGCGAGCAGCAGCTGGCGGCCGAGATGAAGCAGTACTGGGGTGCCTTCGTGCAGTACGGGGACCCGGCGGTCCCCGGGCAGACGGCGTGGCCGCCGTACGGTGCCGACCAGGCGGTGCTGTCCCTGCAGCCCGGGGGGCAGAGCACCGTCGTCCCCGACGCCGCGTTGGCCGAGGAGCACCAGTGCGCGTTCTGGGACGCCCTGGCCCCGGCCAGCGGCGCCTAGCCCGTCAGGGCACGCGGCGGCTCCACGTCGGCTCGACGCGGGCCCACTCGCGGGTCCACCGCCGGTCGCGCTGGCGCTCGAGCAGCCGGCACAGCGCGACGTGCAGGAGGACGACCGCGCCCAGGCCGCCGGCCCAGCCCACCCCGACCAGGACCAGCGTGCTGCGCCGCACCTCCGCCGGGGTCATCGGCTCGTCGGCGCGGCGGCCGTCGGCGGTCGTCCACAGCGTGAGGGTGTCCCCGGCGCGGGTCGCCGGGTGGACGGGGACGTCGCCCTCCACCGGGGTCCCGCCGGGGGAGGTCCACCGCGCCGGCACGGGGACCCGGGCGCGGGGGGAGGTGTCGGCGCGCGCGGCGGGGTCGGCGGTGACGACGGCGGTGACCCGCGTGCGCTCCTCGGCCTGCTCCTGGGCCATCGCCGCCAGGTCGGACCGGACGACGGTCCCCACGGTGAGTGCGACCGGCACGGACAGCAGCACGACCAGCAGCACGAGCAGCCGGGACACGTACTCGACCGTGTCGCTCCCGCGCTTGAGCGGGCCCGATCCGAGGGTGAACTGGCGGATCGCGCGGGCGAGGGGACCGGAGGAGTCCACGGCGTCACCTCCCCGTCGTCAGCTCGGGCCGGTGCAGGCGCAGTCTGGAGCCGGGCACCCGCGGTCGGACAGGGGCGCAGGTCCCGAGCGGCCCCGGCGCGGCTCCCGGACCGGCCACCGGGACCCCCGGCACCGAGGACCCCGTCCCCCCAGGGGACCGACGTCGCTACCCGTGCTCACGCCGGGGCCGGTGCCCTGCCGCTGGACCAGGCGCGCAGCCGGCTGAAGCCCTCGTCGAGCCCCACCTGCGGCCGCCACCCGAGGGCCGCCCGCGTCCGTCGCTGGTCGAACCAGTGCGCGGTCGCCAGCTGCTCGGCCAGGAAGCGGGTCAGCGGGGGGACCGTGCGTCGTCCGGTGAGCGCCCAGACCCCGTCGACCACCGCACCGGCCAGGGCGGCCGCACCGAAGGGCACCCGGCCACGCGGCCCGGGGACGCCCGCGGCCCGGCACAGCCGGTGGAGGACCTCGGCCACCGGGCGGGGTTCCCCGTTCGACACGACCAGGGCCTCGCCGTGCACCGGTCCGCACGCGTCCACGGCGGCGACCAGGGCGCTCGCGGCGTTGTCGACGTAGGTCGTGTCGATGAGGGCCGCGCCCGAGCCGATGACCGGCAGCCGCCCGGCCCGTGCCCGCTCGACGATGCGGCCGACCAGCTGGGTGTCGCCGGGGCCCCACACGAGGTGGGGGCGGACCGCCAGCACGGCGAGGGAGGCGGAGTCCGCGGCCAGTGCGTCCCGCTCGGCCACGGCCTTGGAGCGGGAGTAGCGCCCGCGGGCGCGTGCCGGGTCGGCCGGCTCCGCGCCGACCCCCACCAGCGCGGCCCCGGCGTGCGCCACCGACGGAGAGGAGACGTGCACCAGCCGGCCGACGCCCTCGGCCCGGCAGGCGGCGACGACGGCGCGGGTGCCGGCGATGTTGGCGGAGGCGTACTCCGCCCACGGCCCGGTGACGTCGACCTTCGCCGCCAGGTGCAGCACGGCGTCCTGGCCCCGGGCGGCCCGGCGCACCACGGCCGGGTCGGCGACGTCCCCCAGCACCTCGCGGCACGGCAGGCCGGCGGGACGGCGCTGCAGCACGGTGACCTCGTCGCCGCGCCCGAGCAGCGCCTCGGCGGTGGCCCGCCCCAGCATCCCGCTGGCCCCGGTGACCAGCACCCTCACGGCCGGGCCCTCACGGCCGGACCTCCACGACGGGTCCCCTCACGAGCGGCCGGACGGCGGGCGGGAGCCGGCCAGCACCCGTGCGGCCCGGCGGGCGACCTCGCTGCGGTCCACCTTCGACTGGTGCCGGACGTCCACCGGCAGCCGGCCGGCGACGAGCACCGCGGCGACGTCGACGCCGGCGGCCGCCCGCACCGCGTCGGCCCGGTCCGTGTCGGCCAGGCGCAGTCGGTCCCCGCGCCCGGCGGGCCGGCGGCGGCCGGACGCTGCCGGGTCGATCCCGGAGGGCACGACGACCACGACGACGACCTGCGCCCCGGCCGGGCCGACGCCGACGGCCGCGGCGGCCGCGACGCCGGGGACCCGCTCCACCCGCTGCTCGATGCCGACGGGGGTGACGGCGCCGGAGGCCGTGGCGACGACGTGCTGCAGGCGGCCCTCGATCCAGAGCCGCCCGTCGGCGTCCAGGTGCCCGATGTCGCCGGTGCGGTGCCACCCGGGGTCCCGGGACGCCGCGCGCTCCAGCGCCCACATCGCGTCGTAGCGGTCCTTCACGTGGGCGGCCCGCACGCACACCTCGCCGGTTACGCCGGCCCGGTCGGTGAGCGGTGCGTCGGCCGCGCCGGTGGGGGAGAGGGGGCTGACCCGGACGTCGACGCCGGGCAGCGGCCGGCCCACGCAGACGCCCTCGCCGTCGCCGGCGGCCTCGATGCCGGCCAGCGACACGTCGGTCACCGGCAGGACCTCGGTCATGCCGTAGGGGGTGTGCGCGTCGGCGGCGGGCAGGACCTCCCGGAGCGACCGCAGCAGGGTCGCCGGGACCGGCGCGCCGGCGGACATGAGCAGCCGGATGCCGCCCAGGGCCTCCCGCCGGCCCGCGGAGAGGTCGGCTGCCGTGGCCACGACCCGCCGCAGCGCCGCGGGCGAGGCGAACACGACGGTGGCGTCGACGGCGGCCGCGGCGTCGGCCAGCGCCGCCGCGGTCAGCGACCCGGGCGCGGTCACGTCGACGTCGGGGACCGCCGACCCGATGCCCAGGGCCGGCCCGAGGATCGCGAACGGCGCGAACGCCGCCACCAACCGGTCGCGGTCGGTCAGGCCGTAGGTGGCCCGCACCAGCTCGAGCTGGGCCGCGGCCTGGCGGTGGGTGTAGACGACGCCCTTGGCCGGGCCGGTGGCCCCGGAGGTGAACAGGACGGCGCAGTCGGCGTCGACCGGGGCGTCGGCGGGTGCCGGCGCCGTCCGGCCGAGGACCTCCAGCTCGTCGAGGGCCGCGGTGGCGCCCAGGGCGCGCCGCGCGGCCCGGCCCGGCGCGCCGGCGGCGATGCGGGACCCGGGCAGGCCCATCAGGCGCGCCGCGGCCAGCCCCCGCGGACCGCCGACGACGTGGTCGACCGCCGCGCTGCGCAGGGCCCGGCGCATCCCGGCGAGTCCCAGGCCCTTGTCGGCGACGACGACCACGGCACCGGCGCGCCACACCGCGTACACCGCGGCGGTGAGGTCGGCCGAGGGCTCCACGAGCAGCGCGACGCGGTGCCCCGGGCGGACCCCGGACGCCGCCAGACCGGCGGCCAGGTCCGCCACCCGCCGGGACAGCCGGGACCAGCTCACCGTGGCCCCGCCGACCTCGACCACGGCGGGGGTGTCGTCGCCCGACCGCTCGTCCAGGGCCGACCACAGCCGCCGCCCGGCGTCCCCGGAGGGGACCGGCCGTGCCCCCGCGGGGTCGTGCCCGGCGTCGAGGTCGGCCACCCACTGCACGACGGCGTCGGCGTACTGCGGGGCGTCCTCCGGCAGCAGGTGCGAGGCGCCCTCGTAGCGGTGCAGCCGGGCCTGCGGCATCCGGGCGCGCAGGTCGGTCAGGTACCGCTCGCCGAAGACCGGGTCGCGCGGGCCCCACAGCAGCAGCGCCGGGACGTCGAGGGTGCGGATGCCCTCGGCGATCGCCTCCTGCACCGGGCGGGACGGGTGGCCGGGCGCGAAGGGGATGTCGGCGACGAAGTCACCGACAGACCGTCGTCGCGCCGCCGACCGGTAGGGGGCGGCGAAGGCGTCCCGGACGTCGGCGGGCAGCGCCGGCCGGGACAGCGCCGTCGTCGCCCGGACGAACACCGGGGTGCCGACGGTGACCGCCGAGCGCACCCCGGGCGCGTGGGCCAGCCGGATCAGCGCCGGGCCCAGGTCGCCCGCCGGCATGGCGACGGCGGTGTTGGCCAGGACGACGCCGCGCAGCTGCGCGCGGTGCTCCAGCGCCCAGCCGAGGGAGATCACCCCGCCCCAGTCGTGGCCGACGGTGACCACCGGGCCGGTGACGCCGAGCGCCGCCGTGAGGTCCCCGAGGTCGGCGACCCGCCGGCGCAGCGACCGCGGCTCGGGCAGCCGGTCGGACCACCCCATGCCGAGCTGGTCGGGGGCGACGACCCGCCAGCCGGGCGGCGCGGCGGCCAGCAGGCGGCGCCACAGGTAGGACCAGGTGGGGTTGCCGTGGACGCACAGCAGCGTGCCCACCGGGTCGGTGACCCCGTTGTCGAGGACGTGCCAGCAGTGCTCGACGCCGTCGGTACCCGGGACGCGCACCGAGCGGGACCAGGCGGGGTCCAGCCCCGGGAGCGCCGGCGGGACGGTCGTCGCGTCGTCCGCCCTCACCAGGCGATCTCGAGGCAGGAGGCGTTCAGGCCCGAGCCGATGCCCATGAGCAGCACGCGGTCGCCGTCGACGAGGGAGTCCTGCCGGTCGGCGAGGGTGAAGGGGACCGACGCCGGGCCCAGGTTGCCGCGGGTCGGGAAGGTCGTGGGCACCAGTGCGGGGTCGATGGAGAACCGGTCGCACATCGCCTGGGTGTGCACCTTGGAGACCTGGTGGACGATGTAGCGGTCCATGCCGCGGGTCCAGTCGAACTCGCCGGCGGCTTCCGCCCAGAGGTCCGCGGAGAGGTTCAGCCCGGCGTCGAGCAGGCCCTTGAGGTCGGTCCGCATGAGCTCGTTGTCGCCGACGCAGAGGTCGTGGTGCTCGCTGCCCGACCGGCTGGCCGAACCGATGAGGCGGTGCCCCTCGGGGTGCTCGTCGGCGCGGCCGAGCACCATGGCGGCGGCGCCCGAGCCGAGCGTGAGCGTCGCGAACTGCGCCAGCACGTCCCGGGACACGGTGCCCGGGCCGTTGAGCCGCTCGATGGTGCGCTCCTGGACCGGCCGGGAGTCCTCACCGTTGACGATGAGGGCGTACTCGACCATCCCGGAGTCGATCATGGCGGCGGCCAGCTCCATGCCGTTGACGAACCCCAGGCAGGCGTTCGTGACGTCGAAGTTCTGGCAGGAGCGCGGCAGGCCGAGCGCGTGGTGCACCGCGACCGCGGTCGAGGGCTCCAGGTACCGGCGGCTCACCGAGGTGTTCACCATCAGGCCGATGGCCGCCGGGTCGACGCCGCTCTCGCTGACGGCCTTGGCGCCGGCCTCGGCGGCGCCGTCGACGAAGGTGACGCCGTCGGCCCACCAGCGCCGCTCCCGGATGCCGGCGAGGCGCTCGAGCAGGCCGGGCCGCAGCCCGACCCGCCGGTAGGTGTCGGCGAGAGCCTCGTCGAACGCGGCGGAGCTCACCACCCGGGAGGCGTCGGCCGTCTGCACGGCCAGGACCGCCGTGTTGGTGAACCGGTGTGTGGCGTTACCGCTCATCTGCTCGTATCAGTCCTCGGAGGGGGAGTCGTCTGTCGTGCCGGTGCCGCGCGGTCGGGTGCGGTCGCCCGCCGAGGGAACGCAGTACCCGAGCTCGGCCTTCCGTACCCGGGCACGTCGTGTTCCACGATCGGGACGCACCGCTGGTGCCCGACCGTGCGCCGCGCCACGGTCGGGGACCCCGCCGCCCCCGCAGCGGCTGCGGGGTTCCCGACCGACCGGCCACCCGGCCATCCTGCCCGCGCCGTCCGACACGGCCGGGGTCCAGGGGACGACGGTGGGCCGACCGTTCCCACCGCCGGGGACCACGCGGCTCCGGTCGGTCGTCCGTCCCCTTCCCCCGGTGCCGGCACCCGCGCGAGGGTGCCCGGGTGGCCTCCACGGGACGACGACACGGCCTGCACCTGCGCTCGGCGGTACGGGGCGCCGGGATGTCCCGGCGGCTCACCGCCCGGCTCGCCGGGCTCGGCCTGCCCCCGGGCCCCACCGACCCGCGCCCGGTGACCGAGGCCGACCTCGCGCCACTGCCCGAGCCGGCGCAGCGCTGGATGCGCCGTTCCGGTGTGGTGGGCCGGCCGCGCGACTGGTCGTTCCGGGTGCGGACGACGGGACGCTTCCGGCTGCGCCCCGGACGAGGGTGGATGCCGTTCGAGGCCTGGCAGTACGACTCCGGCCCGGCGGTCGCCCGGGTCTACTGCATGCGGGTCGACATGGCCGGGGTGCTGCCGGTGTACGCCGTGGACAGCTACGTCGCCGGCCGCGGCCGGATGCGTGGCCGCCTCCTCGGCCTGGTGCCGGTGGCCGACGGGTCCGGGCCCGAGTTCGACGTGGGCGAGCTCGCCACCTGGGTGGACGACGCGGCCATGACCGCACCGTCGATGCTCCTGGTCCCCGCGGCCAGGTGGACGCCGGTGGACGACGGGTGCGTGCAGCTGGCGTTCACCGACTCGGGCACCACGGTCACCACCCGGCTCTCCGTCGACGCGGCGGGACGGCTGACCGACGTCAGCACCGAGGACAGGTACGCGGCCCTGCCGCAGGGCGTGGTCCGGGCGCGCTGGAGCACGCCGGTCGCCGGCTGGACGACGGTGGACGGGCGCGAGATCCCGGCGGGCGGCACCGCGGTCTGGCACCTGCCCGACGGGGAGTACCGCTACGCCGAGGTCCGGGTGGACACGCGGTCCCTCCGGTGGGGCGTGCCCCCGGCCTGACCCGGGTCCCTGCGACCAGCGTGCCGACGACGACCGGCGTGCCGGGCCCCGGTTCGCGCAGCCGGCCAGCCGTGCTCCGAGGGCCTGGAGCGGGGTGTCCGCCGCCTAGGCTGCCCCCATGACGGAGCTCATGGACCTGGAGGCGGACGACGAGGGCGTGGCGCGGGTGGCGCACGTCACGAGTGGCGTGCTGGTCGGGCACGACGGGTCGGAGTGCGGGCAGGAGGCGCTGCAGTGGGCGGCGGGCCTGGCCTCCCGGGCCGGGTACCCCCTGCACGTGCTGCGCGCCTGGAAGATCACCACTGCGCCGCAGCCGGCCACCCTGGAGCCCGGTTACGTCCCTCCGCTGGAGGACTTCGAGAAGGCGGTGCGCGACGAGCTCGAGGCACACGTGGCGACGGCGGGTCTGGACCCGGAGCTGTCGGTCACCTGTCACGTCGCGCACGGGAACCCGGCCCGCAGGCTGATCGAGTCAGCGGCCGGGGCCGACCTGCTGGTGGTCGGCGCCCGGGGCCGGGGCGGCTTCGCCGGGCTGGTGCTCGGCTCGGTGAGCGACCAGTGCGTGCGGCACGCGCCCTGCCCGGTCACCGTCGTCCGCACCGGGACGGCGGCGCACGGGGCCGCAGGGCGCAGCGAGGCCTGAGCAGGCCGCCGATCCCGGGCCCACGGTGGACGTCCGTCGTCCGCCGTCCGCCGTCCGCCGTGGGCCGGCGCGGCTCTGCCACCATGCGGCCATGGACCTCGAGCAGACCCTCCTGCCCGGTGTCGGCGTCCGCTACCGGCTGCGGACGCGGGCCGGGGAGGTGCTCGGCATCGTCGTCCGGCGGGAGGGGGCGGCCGAGGTCTCCTTGTACGACCGGCGTGACCCCGACCGGGCGCGCAGCGTGCTGCGGCTGGAGCCCGAAGAGGTCGACGCCGTCGCGGAGGTGCTCGGCGCCCCGCGGCTGACCCAGCGCTTCGCCGACCTCTCCCGCGAGGTCCCCGGACTGGAGTCGGGGCGGTTCCCGATCCGCGAGGGTTCCCGCTTCGCCGGTCGGCCGCTGGGGGACACGCGGGCACGCACGCTGACCGGCTGCTCGGTCGTGGCGATCGTGCGGGGTACCGACGTCGTGCCGTCCCCGGGGCCGGGCGACACGCTGCACCCCGGGGACGTCCTCGTCGCCATCGGCTCGGCCGGCGGGCTGCAGGAGCTGGAGCGGCGCCTGGACGAGCCGGCGTAGGACGCCGACGGTGGACCACGTCGCCCCGCTGCTGCTCGAGCTCGGCCTGCTCTTCTCCGGTCTGTCCCTGCTCGGCCTGCTGGCCCGCCGCCTCGGGCTGTCCTCGGTGCCGTTCGTGCTGGTCGCGGCCCTCGCCGTGGGCGAGGGCGGGGTCGTCCCGCTGGCGACCTCGGAGCCGTTCATCGAGGCGGCTGCGGAGATCGGCGTCGTGCTCCTGCTGCTCGCCCTCGGGCTGGAGTTCTCCGCCGAGGAGCTGTTCGCCTCGCTGCGTCACCACGGCCCCTCCGGTCTGGTGGACCTGCTGCTCAACGCCCCGCCGGGCTTCGCGGCCGGCCTGCTGCTGGGGCTGCCCTGGCAGGGTGCGCTCGCGCTGGCCGGGGTCACCTGGATCTCGTCCTCGGGCATCGTCGCCCGCCTGCTCGGCGACCTGGGCCGGCTGGCCAACCGGGAGACCCCGGCGGTGCTGTCCGTGCTGGTGCTGGAGGACCTGGCGATGGCGCTGTTCCTCCCACTGCTCGTCGTCGCGCTCGCCGGCGGGGGACCCCTGACGGCCGCCGCCGGTGCCGCCCTCGCGGTGGGTGCGGTGGCGCTGGCGCTGCTGGCCGCCCAGCGGCAGGGCCACCGGCTCGGCCGGCTGCTGACCTCGGCCGACGACGAGCAGCTGCTCCTGCGCCTGGTCGGCCTCACCCTGCTGGTGGCGGGGCTCGCCCAGTCGGTGGGGGCGTCCGCGGCGGTGGGTGCCTTCCTCGTCGGGCTGGCGCTGCCGACGACGTTCGCCGAGCGGGCACGCTCGGTGCTGGGTCCGTTGCGGGACCTGTTCGCGGCGACCTTCTTCGTCGCCTTCGGGCTGTCCACCGACCCCGGCGAGCTGGTGCCGGTGCTGCCCGCCGTCCTGCTGCTGGCCCTGGTCACCACCGGCACCAAGGTCGCCACCGGCTGGTTCGCCGCCCGCCGCGACGGGGTCGCCCGGCCAGGCCGGTTGCGCGCCGGGACGGCGCTGGTGGCCCGCGGCGAGTTCTCGATCGTCATCGCCGGCCTGGCGGTCGCGGCCGGCATCCCGGAGCTGGGGCCGCTGGCCACCGGGTACGTGCTCGTCCTCGCCGTCGCCGGCCCGGTGCTCACCCGCCTCGTCGATCTGCGAGGGGTGCGGGTCGTCCCGTCGGCGTCCGCTTGAGCCGGCCGCCCCGTGCGGGGCCGGCCCGGGGTCGCGAGCGGAGTCCTGCGGACGGCGACGGCCGTGCCGTCCTGCCCGCCCGGTTGCACACCCGAGGGAGGCAGGGTCTCCTCGACCGGGGAGCGGGGGAGGGCCATGGGTGACCAGCAGCCGGACGGGTCCGCCACGTCCGCCGCGGTTCCCCCTGGCCTGCTCGGCGGGGTGCTGCCACGTCGGAGGCCGCGGTGGGCCCGGGCCTTCGACCACGTCCGGCACCCGTGGCTGCTCTCGGCCGAGGAGCGCGGGAACGACGCCTCGGGCCTCCCGGCGTGGCGCGAGGGCAACGACGTGTGCGCCCTGGTCGACGGCCGCTCCTACCTGCCCGCGTTGGCCGCCGCGCTGGCCGGCACAGGCGAGGGGGACGCGGTGCTGTTCGCGGGCTGGCGCGCCGATCCCGACGAACTGCTCGACGACGGAGGGCCACCGGTGGTCGCCGCGCTGGTGGGCGCGGCAGCCCGCGGGGCCCAGGTGCGCGGGTTGCTGTGGCGGTCGCACTCCGAGGTGCTCGGCTACACCTACCGGGCCGGCCGGGACCTCGCCCGCGCGGTGACCGCGGCCGGCGGTCAGGTCCTGCTCGACCACCGGGTGCGCCCGCTCGGGAGCCACCACCAGAAGTTCGTCGTCCGCACCCGCCCGGGGGGTCCGGACGGTGACCCCGATGGTGATCTCGATGGTGACGTGGCCTTCGTCGGAGGGATCGACACCGCGCGTTCCCGGCGGGACGGCGGGAGCCACCCCGGGGACCGGCAGACGCGGCCCTTCGCGCCGGTGTACGGCCCCACGCCGGCCTGGCACGACGTCCAGCTGCGGCTGTCCGGGCCGGCCGTGCGGGACGTGGAGACGGTGTTCCGGCAGCGGTGGGCCGATCCGGCTCCGCTGGTCCGGTGGCCCTGGCACACCGTCCCCGACCGGTTGAGCGGTCTGGCCCCGGTCGCGCGTCCACTGCCGGAGCCGGCCCCGGCGCCGGGTGCGGCGGGCCCGTGCACCGTCCAGCTGCTGCGGACCCTCCCGCGACGGCGTCCGGCGTACCCGTTCGCCCCGGACGGGGAGCGGAGCGTGGCCCGTGGGTACGCGAAGGCGCTGGCCCGGGCCCGTCGTCTGGTCTACGTGGAGGACCAGTACCTGTGGTCCCGGGACGTCGCACGGATCTTCGCCGACGCGCTGCGCCGCTCCCCGGAGCTGCGGCTGATCGCCGTGGCTCCCCGCCACATCGACCGGGAGGGGCGCTTCGACGCGTTGGCCTCGCTCCTCGGACAGAACACGGCGTGGCGGACGGTGGCCGAGGCCGGTGGGGACCGGGTGCAGCTGTTCGACCTGGAGAACACCGCCGGGCGTCCGGTGTACGTGCACGCCAAGGTGTGCGTCGTCGACGACGTGTGGGCAGCGGTCGGCAGCGCGAACCTCAACCGCCGCTCGTGGACACACGACTCCGAGCTGACCGCCGCCGTGCTCGACGAGCAGCGGGACGAGCGCCGGCCGGTCGACCCCGGCGGGCTGGGGGACGGCGCCCGGACCTTCGCCCGCTCACTGCGGCTGACCCTGATGCGCGAGCACCTGGACCGCGCCGACGGGGACGACGCCGACCTGCTCGACCCGGACAGCGCCGCGGACGTGATGGGGCGGACCGCAGAGGAGCTCGACGCCTGGCACGCCGCCGGGTGCGTCGGGCCCCGCCCGCGGGGTCGGCTGCGCAGGCATCCCTGGCGCACGGGTGGCGGGACGGTGCGTCGGTGGCTGACCACCCCGGTCTACGACCTGGCGTACGACCCGGACGGCCGTCCCTGGCGGATGCGCCTGCGCCGGGCGTTCTGAAGAAGGACCCTCCTGCCCCCCACCGCTCGCAGGCTCGCGGCGGGACCCTGCAGGAGGGCCACTGAAACGGGGCGACGGTCAGGGACGCACCGGACCGTCCGATCCCGCCGGGTACTCCAGCAGCGGCACCTCCCCGGCGGCCCAGGCGGTCAGCACCGGCTCGACGATGCGCCAGCTCTCCTCGGCCTCGACGTCGCTGATCGACAGCGTGGTGTCCCCCGCCAGCAGCTCGCGGAACAGGATCCCGTAGGCCGGCAGCTCCTGCCGGGGGAGGTCGGTCTCCAGCACGTGCCGCTCCAGGTCGAACGGGTCGCCGGCGCCGTTGAGGTTGAGCTCCAGGGCGATGCCGTCGGGCTCCAGGCGCATCCGCAGCACGCCGGGCTCCGGCTGCGTCCCACCGAAGGGCAGGTGGGGGACCGGCTTGAAGTGGACGGCGATCTCCCGGCGGTCGCTGCCCAGGGCCTTGCCGGTGCGCAGCCGGAAGGGCACGCCGGCCCAGCGCCAGTTGTCCACCGTCACGGTGAACTCGGCGTACGTCTCGGTGTCCCGGGAGGGGTCCACGCCGTCCTCGGCCGTGTAGTCGGGCAGCTCCCGTCCGTCGACGGTCCCCGCGGCGTACCGGGCCCGCACCGTGTCGCGGGCCATGTCGGCAGGTGGCCGGACCGCGCGCAGGACGTCGGCCTTGCGAGCCGGGAGCGTGGTGTCGTCGAGGGCGTGCGGCGGCTCCATCGCCACCAGCGCGAGCAGCTGGAGCAGGTGGTTCTGCAGCATGTCGCGCAGCGCGCCGGCGGTGTCGTAGTAGCCGGCCCGTCCCTCCAGGCCGAGCACCTCGTCGAAGACGATCTCCACCCGGTCGACGTGGGCGGAGTTCCAGACCGGCTCGAACAGGCGGTTGGCGAAGCGCAGCCCGAGCAGGTTCAGCGCGGTCTGCATGGCGAGGAAGTGGTCGATGCGGAACACCGACTGTTCGGGGACCAGCCGGTGCAGCACCTCGTTGAGCGCCCGGGCGTCGGCGCCGTCCCGGCCGAACGGCTTCTCCACGACGACCTGCGCGCCCGCGGGCAGCCCGACCTCCACCAGGGCCTCCAGGGTCGGGTGGAAGACGGTGTTGGGCAGCGCCAGGTAGACGATCGGCACGCCGGTGACCCGGTCGAGCGCTCCGCGCAGCTGGTCGGCGGCGGTGACGTCGCCGTGGGTGTGCCCCAGCCGGGCGACCAGCCGGTCGCGATCACCCTCGTCGACCTCGGGGGCGAACTCGGCCAGCCGCTCGCGGGCCCAGGCGCGGTAGTCCTCGTCGTCCCACGGCTCGCGGCTGACCGCGCGGACCTCGACGTCGGCACCGAGCGCGCCGATGCCGACCAGGTGGGCCAGCGAGGGCAGCAGGTAGCGGCCGGTGAGGTCACCGGAGCCGCCCAGCACCACCAGCGAGCGCCTCATCGCCGTCCCTCCTGCGCCCGTGCCAGCGCCCAGCCGCTGGAGACGACCCCGACGTGGCTGAAGGCCTGCGGGAAGTTGCCGAGGAACGCGCCGGTCCCCGGATCGACCTCCTCGGCGAGCAGCCCGAGCTCGGTGGCCCGCCCGCACAGCGAGTCGTAGAGGGCGTGCGCCTCGTCCAGGCGGCCCTGCCCGGTGAGGTTGTCGACCAGCCAGAAGCTGCACAGCAGGAAGGCCCCCTCCTGCCCGGCCAGCCCGTCGGGGGACTCGGTGTGCAGGTAGCGGTAGAGCAGGCCGTCCCCGGCGTCGAGCTCGCGGCGGACCGCCTCGGTGGTGGCGACCATCCGGGGGTCGTCGGCGGGGACGACGCGGCGCAGCGGCAGGGCCAGCAGCGACCCGTCCAGGCCGCCGCGCCCGTGCCCCTGCGCGTCGGCCAGGTGCTCGGTGAAGGTCTGCCGGTCGGGGTCCCAGGCGCGGTCCAGCAGCGTGGTGCGCATCCGGTCCAGCTCGGCCCGCCAGCGTTCCCGCGGGTGCGGCAGCCCGCAGGTCTCGGCGATCCGCAGCGCCCGGTCGACGGCCACCGAGCACAGCGCGACCGAGTAGGTGAACGGGCGGCCGGTGTCGCGGATCTCCCAGATGCCGTGGTCGGGGGTCGCCCAGCGCTCGACCGCCTGCTCGGTGAGCCGGCACAGCAGCACCCACAGGTACCCGTCGACCTGCCCGCCGGAGCGCACCCACTGCCAGGCGACGTCGAGCAGCTCGCCGTAGACGTCGTGCTGGTGCTGGCCGGCCGCGCCGTTGCCCCAGCGGACCGGGCCGGAGCCGCGGTAGCCGGCGAGGGTGAGGTCCTGCCACTCGGTGCCCGGCGGCCGGCCGTCGAGGGCGTACATGATGCCGACCCCGCCGTTGCGCTCGGCGTTGGCCAGCGTCCAGGCGAGGAAGGACTCCGACTCGCTGGTCATGCCGATCCGGCGCAGCGCGTAGGTGGAGAAGGCCGCGTCGCGCACCCAGGTGTAGCGGTAGTCCCAGTTGCGCTCCCCGCCCAGGGCCTCGGGCAGCGACGACGTCGCCGCGGCCATGATCGCCCCGGTGGCGGCGTGGTCGAGCAGCTTGAGCGTCACCGCCGAGCGGCGGACCAGCGCCTGCTGCGGTCCCTCGTAGGCCAGCCGGCCGGCCCAGCCGCGCCAGGCGGCGACGGTGCGGTCGACGAGCTGGTCGGGGTCGGTGCGGTGCAGGATCCGGGTGCTGCCCGACCAGTGCAGCGCGACGGTCAGCTGCTCGCCGGCGTGCAGGGTCACCCGGCCGCCGATCGAGCCGTCCCGGTCGACGCCGAGCTCGTGCGAGCACCACAGCGCCAGCGGCAGGTCCGCCCGCGCCGCCCAGTGCAGGCGCCAGCCGCCGGCCTCCCGGGTGACCTGGACCGGATCCAGCGGCCGCAGGCGGACGTCGACCTCCACCGACCCGCTCACCACGCGAGCCAGCCGCAGCAGCTCCCCGCGCCCCGGTGGCACCAGCTCGCCCAGGTCCGCGCCGGTGCGCAGCGTCAGGCAGTCGGTGAGCTCCAGCACGCCGTCGGGCCCGTGCAGCTCGGTGACCAGCACGCCGGTGTCCTCGAGGTAGCGCTGGGCGGACTCGCGCAGGTCCACGGGCGTCACGGTGAGGCTGCCGCCGCGCTCGGCGTCCAGCAGCCCGGCGAGCAGGGGGCGGCTGTCGAAGTCCGGCAGGCACAGCCACGGGATCGAGCCGTCGCGGGCGACGAGCGCGCAGGTGGCGCCGTCCCCGATCAGGCCGTGGTCCTCGATGGGCAGGAACCCGTCGACGCGGGTCAGCGGTCGGGTCGGCACGAGGCGTGCCTGCCCGCCGTCCGGCGTCCCCAACCCCGCCGTCCCGGGGATCGGGGCGTGCGGCGCGGGTAGGGACGGGGGACCCGTGCGGAGGGGGACACCGTGGACGAGGCGCCGCTGGGCGAGGTCGTGGTGGGGGTGGACGGCTCGGCCGGCGCGCGCACCGCGCTGGCCTGGGGACTGCGCGAGGGGCGGCTGCGGGGAGCAGCGGTGCGGCTGGTCACCGTCCGGCCGGAGGATCGGCCTCCGCACGTCGACGACGCGGGGCCCGGCCGGCCGGGCCCCGCGGACTTCGAGCAGGACGTGCGGACCCGGATGGCCGCCGAGGCGGCCGGGGTCGCGGCGGCCACGGGGTGCGAGTCCGTCCCGGTCCACCCGGAGGTGCGCTTCGGGCACCCGGCCCAGCAGCTGGTCGACACCGCGGGGGCCGAGGGGCTCCTGGTGGTCGGCTCGCGGGGCCGGGGGAGCCTGCGCGGTGTGCTCCTGGGCTCGGTCGGCCAGCAGTGCGCCCAGCACGCGCGTGGCCCGGTCGTCGTCGTCCGCGGCCAGGAGCCGGCTGGGGACCTCCCGCGGTCGTCGGACGCCGCCGGCCGGATCGTCGTCGGGGTCGACGGATCGGCCGGCTCGGCGGCCGCCCTGCGGTTCGCCGCGGAGGAGGCGCGGCGGCGCGGCGGGGAGCTGCACGTCGTGCACGCCTTCGTGGACACCGTGTCCGGCTACGGCGGTCCGCCGTGGGCGGTCCCGGTCACCACGTTGCGCGAGCAGGCCGACGCCACCCTGCGGGGGAGCCTGCAGGAGATGGAGCCACACGCGTCCCCGGGCGTGCGGGTCCGCGCGGAGACCGTCGAGGGGGTGGACTGGGACGTCCTCACCCGGGTCGCGGCGGGGGCCGACCTGCTGGTGGTCGGGTCGCGCGGCCGGAGCGGCTGGTCGGCCCTGCTGCTCGGCTCGGTGGGCCTGCACGCCGTCACCGACGCGCCGTGCCCGGTGGCGGTGGTCCGTCCGGCCCGGGGGTGAGCCGCCGGGTCAGCGTGGGCGGGGGTTGCGGCGGGCGAGCTCCGCGGTCAGGGCCGTGGCGAAGGCGTCCAGGCGGCGTAGGGCAGCAGGGCCGCGCCACCGGTGGTGTCCAGCTGCCGCGTGCGCCGGGCCAGGTCGACCGTCGAGGCGGTGAGCGCGGCGGACTCCAGGACGGCCAGGCCGGGCCGGTGCGCGCGGAAGAAGGTCCAGGTCCAGCCCGCGTTGAGCGCCAGGGTGACCGCGTACGCGCGCAGGTGGTGCCGCCGGGCGTCTGGGTTCGCGCGGGTGAGGGCGCGGCCGCCCGCGACGGCCAGCAGCACGTAGAGCGTGGTCCAGGCCGGGCCGAACGCCCACCCCGGCGGCTGCCACGGCGGCTTGTCCAGGCGCCGGTACCACCGGGGAGGTCACATCGGTGCCGACCGTCCCGGCGACGGCGGTCAGGCCCACCGCGGCAGCGGTGAGCGGGTACGGCGAGTGCCTCACGGTCCCGTCCCCACGCCGGTCAGGGCTCCTTGGGGATGAGGATCCACAGCGCGATGTAGACGAGCTCACCGACCCCGAACAGGCCGAACAGGACGAAGCCCACGCGGACCAGCGTGCGGGAGAGGCCGAACCGGTCCGCCAGTGCCGCGCAGACCCCGGCGATCACGCGGGAGGAGCGGGGCCTGACCAGTCTCGATGCCATGGCGCCCTCCTACCCGTTCTGCGCCGGGCGACGCGGCGGCGCCCGGCGTGGTCCTCCGCCTCGGCCCCGGCGCCGGCGGGGCCAGGCCGCGACGTCCGGCACGCTGTATATACGGTTCCGCGTCCTGGATATATCATCGGTGCATGACCAAGCGCCTGGTGGAGATCGACGACGCCGACCTCGACGCGGCCCGGGCGGCGCTGTCGACCTCGACGATCAAGGAGACGGTCGGCCGGGCCCTGCGCGAGGCCGCCGCCTCAGCCGCCCGCCGGCGTGAGGTGGAACGGCTGCTCGACGGGGCCTCGGCCCTCCTCGCCGTCGGGGAGGACCGGGACCGGGCGTGGCGGTAGTCGCCCGCTACCTGCTCGACACCAGCGCGGCTGCGAGGGTGCCCCACCGGCAGGTGGCCGACCGCGTCGTCCCCCTGCTGTCCGCCGGGCTGCTCGCCACCTGTGCCGCCCTGGACCTCGAGGCCCTGTACAGCGCCCGGTCGCCCCGGGAGTACCGGGAGGTCCGGGCCGACCGTCGGCTGGCCTACGAGTACCTGTCCACCGAGGACGAGGACTGGCAGCGCGCGCTCCAGGTCCAGGCGGCACTGGCCGACGCGGGCCGGTGGCGGGGGGTCGGGATGGCCGACCTGGTCATCGGTGCCGTGGCCGAGCGGAACCGGGTCACCGTGCTGCACTACGACGGGGACTTCGACCGCGTCGCCGCGGTGACCGGCCAGTCCACCGAGTGGGTGGTCCGGGCCGGATCGGTGCCCTGACAGAGGTCGGCCGGGGTGCACCCCCGGCCGCCTCGACCCCCCGTCCCCCGAGTGGGGGGACGGTGACCGACCCCTCCGGACCGACGACCGGGGCACCGGTCAGGGGCGCCTCCTCGTCCGCGACACGGGTGCAGGTCAGCGGACGACCAGCACGTCCCCGAAGGACTCCGAGTGGCGACTCGAGAAGGGGTACGTGCCCGGCTGGGCCGGCGCGGCGAAGGTCAGCAGGCTCCGCCCGGGGACGACGACGTCGAAGGAGCCGTCGTCCGCGGTGATGCTGACCTCGGTCGTCGTGGAGTTGTGCACCGTGACCCGCGCGCCCGGGGCGACCGGGGCGGAGAGGTGGAACCGGGTCTCGTCGACGAGCACGGTGACCGACAGGTCGCCGTGGTCGTGGCCGGACATGTCCTCGAGCGTCGGCGGAGCGGGTTGCGGGGACGTCGGCTGCGCGCCCTGGGCGGCAGCCGGCGTCGATGCCGCCGGGCTCCCCGCCGCCGGGGGAGGGGACGCGGCCAGCGCCACGGCCAGGGCGACGGTCGCCAGCATGACGGCGGCCTCGACGGCGGCGAACCGGCGGAAGACGCCCGGCTGCCCGGTCCGCAGCCGGGGCAGGGACGTGCGCCGGTGCCGCCAGCCGAGGACGCCGAGGGCGAGCAGGGCGGTCGTCTTGCCGAGCAGCAGCCACCCGTAGCCGCTGCCCAGGAGGGTGCTCGCCGAGGCGGCCCTGCCCAGGACCAGCCAGGCGGCCAGCAGGCCCGACAGCCCGGTCACGAGGGAGCAGACCAGCGCCACGGTGCTGAAGCGATGGGCCGCCGGGGCCAGGTCCTCGAGGGACCGGCCGTGCAGCAACAGCGCCAGCAGGCCGCCGACCCAGGCGGTCGCCGCGACCACGTGCAGGCTCAGGTTGGTCACCGCCAGCACGTGGTCCGCGGCTGTCGCGGAGTGACCGGTCAGCACCGCCGGGACCACCAGCCCGGACACGGCGACCGCCAGCAGCAGGCCGGCCTCGATCGCGCCGGTGCACCGCCGGGCGAGCAGCGCCACGACACAGGCCGCGGCGAGCACGACCGCCGCCGCCCGTCCCGCGGGCAGGTCGGTGACGAAGGTCCGGAGGGAGGACGCGGTGGGCGCTGCGCCGACCAGCTGCGACAGGGTGAGCAGCGCGCCGCCCACCGTCGACGCGGCCCAGGCGAGCGCGCACCACGACGCCGTCCGCAGCGCGCGGCGCGACGCCGGCGGCAGCGTCCGCCCCGGGCCGGGGAGCAGGACGGCGGCGAACAGCAGCGTCCCGACCGTGCCGACGGCGGCGATCCGGCCGGCGAGCGTGGCCACCGGTAGGCCCCAGGTGACCAGGGGACCCGCCTGCGCCAGGCCCGGTGCCGCCGGGGTCGGGCGGCCGCCGCCCAGCACGAGGGCCAGCACGAGCACGGCCACCAGCCCGGCACCCGCCGCCACGACGGCGGGGACGGCGGAGGGCGGGCGCACCTCCCCGCCGGAGGGAGCCGGCTCGACCGCGAGCGCCACCCGGCTCACGCCCGCCGGCGCAGCCGCAGCAGGACGACGCCGGCCGCGAGGACGGCGACTCCGGCTGCGCCGGCCGCGAGCCACCACCCGCCGGGCGACGGGTCGACCGGCCGCACGGCGGCCGCCTCGCTGGGCGCCGCGGGCACCTGCGCCGGAGCGGTCGGAGCCGGGTCCTCGGCGACCGCCGGGCTCCCGGCCACGGCGAAGGCGTGGGTGCCCGAGAGCGGGTGCCCGTCGGAGGCGGTCACCCGCCACGCGACGGTGTAGGCCCCGGCAGGTGAGCCGCCGGCCAGCCGCTGGACCACGGTGCTGTCACGCAGCTCGGGCTCACCCTGCGACACGACCGTTCCGTCCGGTCCGGTCACGACGACCTGGGTGCCCAGCGCCTGGCCGGGGGCGCTGAGCTGCAACTCCACCTGGGCCGGCGGGGCGGGCAGCGTCGTGTCCGCCGCCGGGAGCGTGGCGACCAGCTCGTCGTGGGCCTGCGCGGTCGGCGTCCCGACGCCCAGGAGGACGAGGGTGAGGGCGGCGGCAGCGGCCATCACCGTCAGCACGCGTGGTCCGCGCGTCGCGGAGCCTCGAGCTGGTGGGGTCGACCGGCGAGCGGACATGACAGTGGTTCGTACGCGGGCGCCGTTCCGGTTGCCCGGGCCCTCGGGAGGCGCGGTGGACCGCCGGCCCGGGGGGACCCTCGACGCCCTGTCGCCGCTCGAGCGGCCGAGGGCGTTCCACGGTCGTCGTGCCCCGGGAGTGAACCGGTCCGGGCAGTGGTGCCGAACGTCCTCCGAGATGGTGCGGGAGTCGGTGTGCACACGACGGCTGGGGGAGCCGCCCGCTCGAACGGGTCCGGCGGGACCCGGACAGCGGCTGGCGCGAGGACGCGTCCGTCGTGCACCACCGGTGCGGCGCCTGACCGCACCGATGCCGTCGCCCGGAAGGCGCCGGCAGAAGCTCACGACCCCCGAGGAGCACACCGTGCGCAAGGCATTCGCACTTCCGACCGTCGCCATCGCAGCAGCCGCGTTCCCGCTGCTGACCATGTCCCCGGCTCTGGCCGACCACAACGGCAGCTACCAGGCCGACCTGAGCGCGCTCAACCAGTCCGGCGTCACCGGGACCGGCATGGTCACGCTCGACGAGGACTCGGCGACGGTCGTGATCGAGGCCTCCGGCCTGCTGGCGGGCGCTCCCCACGCCCAGCACTTCCACATCGGCGCGCAGGGCACCTGCCCGACCGACGCCGCCGACGAGGACGGCGACGGCTTCTTGAGCACCACCGAGGGTGCGCCGTTCTACGGCGCGATCGGCACGTCGCTGACCACCGAGGGCGACACCAGCCCGGACAGCGGCCTGGCCGTGGACCGGTTCCCCACCGCTGACGACGGCACGCTCAGCTACGAGCGGACCTTCGACATCACCGAGGACGTGCAGGCGGCCTTCGCCGCCGGTACCGCGGTGCTGGTCATCCACGGTGTCGACAAGGACGGCAGCGGTACCTACGACGGCGACGTCATGAGCGACCTCGACCCGTCGCTGCCGATGGAGGCCACCGCTCCGGCCGCGTGTGGTCCGCTGACGATGGCCCAGATGGGCACCGCCCCGAGTGGTGGCGCCGAGACCGGCGGCGGCAGCACCGCCGGCACGGAGCAGCAGGCCGCGATCGGGGTCGGCGCCCTGGCGCTGACCGGTGCTGCTGCGGCGGGCGCCCTGGCGTACCGCCGCCGTCAGGCCGACCAGGCCTGACCCCACCGTCCACGCCGCGCGGGGTCCCCGGACTCCGCGCGGCGCGGGCCCGTCCGACCCGGCCCTGACCCCGCCGTCCGCACGACCCTCGGAGGCCTCCGTGACCGACCCCTCTCCGCGCCGAACGGGCCCACGTGTGTGGACGGCGCTGGCCGTTGCGCTCGCCATCGTCGCGGTCGTCGCGCTGGCCGTGGCGGTCACCGGGCAGCAGCAGGCGCCCCAACCCCCGGCGACCGCGGCGACGGTGGAGCAGGAGACCCCGGTCGCTGCTCCGGCGCCCGGTGCACCTGCCGCGCCGGTCGACGCCGAGTCGACGGGGACGGTCGCCGCACCCGTGTCGATGGCCATCCCGTCCATCGGCGTCCGCAGCGACCTGCTGCGCCTCGGCGTCAACGGCGACGGCACCGTGGAGGTGCCGCCCCTCGCCCCGGACGACCAGGCCGGGTGGTACCAGCGCGGCCCGGCCCCGGGTGCGGTGGGCCCCGCGGTCGTCCTCGGTCACGTCGACTCGGCGGAGTGGGGCCCGGGGGTCTTCTTCGACCTCGGTGCCCTCCGGCCGGGCGACGAGATCACCGTCACGCGGGAGGACGGCTCGGCGGCGGTGTTCGCCGTCGACCGCGTGGAGCGTCACCGCAAGGACGACTTCCCGACCATCGAGGTCTACGGCAACACCGACGACGCCCAGCTGCGCCTGATCACCTGCGGCGGGGCCTTCGACCCCGATGCGCGCAGCTACGAGGACAACGTCGTCGCCTTCGCCTCGCTCGTCGGCACCCGACCGAGCTGACCGCGGCACTGCCGTCCTCACCCCGTCGACCGGGTGCCCCGCCGGGCGAGTGCGGCCGCCGCGACCAGGACCGACCCGCCGACCGCCCAGGCGGTGAGCACGGTGACCGGGCCGGCCGCGCCGGTGCCGTCGAAGCCGGACACCGCGCGCAGGGCGGCGACGATCGCGCCGGGCGGCAGGGCCTGACCCAGGTCGCTCCAGCCGTCGGGCAGGAACGACGGTGCGCTGGACGCGGCCGACAACGGGTTGCCGAGCACGATGACCGCCAGCTCGGCCAGCACCAGGCCGGCGCGGCCGGCGACGGCGGCGGCGCCGATCACGCCGAGCGAGGTGCCGGCCAGGCCGAGGGTGACGACGGCGGTCTCGGCGACCCGGTCGCCGGTGAGCGCACCCAGCCAGCCGTGCAGGACGGCGACCGCGGTCGGCCCGGCGAGCAGGGCGAAGAGCAGGGCCCCGGCCACGCGCCGCCCGAGACCGCGCACCCGCAGGGTGAACAGCGCCCCGGCGACCCCGCCGAGCATCGCGAAGGGCAGCGCGCCGGCGGCCAGTGCCGCACCGCGCGGATCGCCGGCCGGCAGCGGCGCCACGTCCTCGACCGGGACGCTCGGGCCACCGCCGGCCGCCTGGGCCAGGCCGGTCAGCGTCTGGGCCACGGCGGGGCCGCCCTGGCCGGCCACCACGACCCGCGGGCCGTCCGGTCCGAGCAGCAGCGCGCCGTCGACCTCGCGGTCGACGACCAGCTGCCGGGCGGCCGCGGCGTCGGCCGCGGCGGTGAGGTCGAAGGCGCCGGGCTGGGCCTGTGCGACCGCCGCGCGCACCTGCTCGACGGCGGCCGGTGGGCCGGCCACGGCGACCGGCACGTCCCGCGGCCGGGTCTCGGTGGCCGGCCAGGCGAAGGCGGCCAGCAGCAGGGCCAGCCCGGCGGTCAGCGCCAGCGCCAGGGCGACGACGGTGCGGGCCGGGGTGGTGCGTGGCGGTGCCGGTGCGTCGGTCGCGGTGTGCCGGTCGACGGTGGCGGTGCTCATGGGGGCTCCTCCTCGCTGGTTCGGATTCATCAGGTGTGCGGGCTCATCGGGGGTGCGGGCCCCGGACGACGACCACGGGGCAGGCCGTGCTGTGCAGGACGGCGGCCGCCACCGAGCCGAGCAGCAGCTCGCTGAGCTCGCCGCGCCCGCGGCTGCCCACCACGAGCAGGTCCGCGCCGGTGGAGGCGCGGGCGAGCACCGTCTCCGGCCGGCCGTGGACGGGTTGCCAGCGCACGTCCAGCCCCTCGACGTCGGCCAGCTGCGGGGCCCGCAGGCGTCGTGTCTGCCGCCGCACCGCGGTCTCCCAGTCGGGGAGGGGTGGCACGTAGCCCACCGCCCAGGTCGCCGGGCGCGGCGCCGTGACCAGCGACCAGCACCGCACGACGTGCAGCACGGTTCCCCGCCGGGCCGCGTCCAGGGCGGCCCAGCGGACCGCCGCGCGCGAGGTGTCGGTCCCGTCGTCCCCCACGACGACGCCTCCGGCGGGGACGAACTCCTCCATGACGTCGGCCCGGACCGGGACCGCGGACTCCACGACCATGACCCCTCCTAAATCGGACGGTCGTTCGTTGAGCAACAGCGTGCTCTGGCAGATCTCCCATGTCAAGACGGACGCTCGTTCTCTAAGGTGGTGGTCATGCCCCGCGTCTCCGCCGACCACCTCGAGGCCCGCCGCGACGAGATCGTGCGTGCCGCGCTCCGCCGCTTCGCCGAGAACGGCTTCCACGCCACGTCGGTGCGGGACGTCATCTCCGAGTCCGGGCTGTCGGCCGGCGCGGTCTACAGCTACTTCCCGAGCAAGGCCGAGCTCATCGCCGCCGCGGTCGAGCGCATCCTGCAGCGGCTGACCGGGGCCCTGGACGCGGCGGTCGCCGGCGACGCCGACCGGTCACCGACCGAGGACGCGGCCGGCGTGCTGCGCAACGTGCTGCCCGCCCTGGAGGCCGACGGCGTCGACTACACCCGGATAGCGGTCACCGCGTGGGCCGAGGCGCTGCGCGACCCGGCCGTCCGGGTGATCGCCGAGGAGGTGTACGGCACCGTCCGCCGCGGCCTGGCCCAGCTCGTCGTCCGCTGGCGGGACGCCGGTCACCTGCCCGAGGACGTCGACGTCGAGGCGCTGGCGCAGGTGCTGCTGTCCACCCTGATGGGCTTCGTCGTCCAGCACGCCGTCCTCGGCGACGTCGACCTGGACCGCTACGCCACCGCTCTCGCCCTGCTCCTGCCGCGCCGGTCAGGAGCCTGAGGTCCCGGACGGGCGTGCCTCGCCCCCGTCACGGTGCTGTGGTCGCCCCGCGCGGGTGCTCACGGCGTCCGCCCGGTCACCGCCGTCCGGCCCGTGCGCGGTGCGGGTGACGGTCGGTCGCGGCGGGCGGTGCGCAGCACGTCGGCCCACCAGTGCAGCTCGCCCAGTGCCTCGTCGAAGGCCTCGTCGACCCCCGACGCCGGGGTGAACCCGTCTGCGTCGACGTCCTCCCACGGTGCCCCGCAGCCCGACGACGCGACGGGTGGTGACCACGTGCAGCTCGGCGAAGACGCCGCGCAGGTGCTCGGCGGCCAGCAGGCCGCTCTGTACCCCGTAGGGCAGCACGGTGGCGGCCACGCTCGGCCTTGAACCATTGGTGAAGTCAAGCCGCGGACGTGATCACCATGCTGTCGTGACCGCCATAGCGCCGACCTCGTTCGGCCCTCCCCTCACCGTCAGTGACGTTGCTGCAGCGAGTGGTGTCGCGCCGTCCGCCGTCCGCTTCTACGAGAAGCACGGGCTCGTCACGGCTCGGCGCACGGCGGGGGACCAGCGGCGCTTCGACGACAGCGCGGCCTGCCGGATCAAGGTGGCCAAGGTCGCCCAGGGCGTCGGCCTGACGGTCCGCGAGATCGCCGACGTCTTCAGCGACCTGCCGGCCGACCCGGCGCCCGAGGACTGGGCGCGGATCGCCGCGGTGCTCGTCGAGGAGGCCGAGGCCCGGGTCGCCGCGCTGCGGGCCCGTCTCGACGCGATCAACGCAGGCGGGAGGCTCTGCGAGATCGACGGCGGGTCCGTGCAGCCCGGCCGCGATCGCTGAGTCGTCGCGGGGCCGGCCGGTGCGGCGCCTCAGTGCGCCGTCGACTGCGCGCGGCGCTCACGGCGGGTGCGGGCGGCGTGGTGGGCGGTCCGGAGCAGGTCCCGGACGGTCGACTCGGTGCGCGGGCCCGGGTCGACGACCGCCAGCCAGCCCAGCTCGCCGTAGACCGGGTGGGCGATGACGACGTCCGGGGTGCTCGGGTCGGGGTCGTCTGTCGCCGGCTGCCGCGGGTCGCGGCCGGTCCACCGGCGGAACTCCGTGGACCCGGCGGCGACGTTCAACCGGAAGGCGCCGGGCCGGTCGAGCCGCGATCCCTCGTCGCCGGGGTGGTCCTTGGTCACGATGGTCGCGAAGGGCTGCGTCCTCGGGACGTCCCCGTCGGGCGCGTAGTAGAAGAACAGGTCGCCCCAGCTGATCTCCGGCGAGCCGTCGCCCGGCTGCGGCCGCAGCGTCAGGACGCCACCCAGGGCCTCGATGGCCTCCACGATCTCCTCGATCCTCATGCCTCCAGTGTTTCCCTCACCTGGTGATGGAGACTTCCGGTGTCTCGACCGAGAGGATGGCGTGAGAAGTCCCCAGTCGGGCCTGCGGACGGTCGACGTCGCCCGGCGGGCCGGTTACTCGGTCCAGCAGGTCCGGGACCTCGAGGGCGAGGGTGTCCTGCAGCCGGCTGCGCGGACCCCGGCGGGCTACCGGGTCTACACCGAGGCGCACGTGCTCGCGGTGCTGGCCTACCGGTCCCTGGCGGCCGGGGTCGGCCCGGTGGAGGCCAAGCGGCTCCTGCGGGCAGCGCACGAGCGGCCGGTGGCGGACCTGCTGGCCCTCCTCGACGCGGCGCACGCGGGACTGCACACCGAGCGCCGGGAGCTGGCGCTGGCGCAGGACGCGGTCCGGGCGATCGCCGCGGAGCCGGTGGAGGACACGCGACCCGCTGACTCGATGAGCATCTCCGAACTCGCGGGTGCCCTCGGCGTCCGCCTGTCGACCCTGCGCCACTGGGAGGCGGAGGGGCTCCTGACGCCCCACCGGGCATCCGCGGGCAGGACCCGCACCTACACGCCGAGCGACGTCCGCGACGCGCGGATCGTCCACCAGCTCCGCGCGGCCGGGTACCGCATCGCCCCGCTCCGGGCCCTGATGCCCGAGCTGCGCGGCGCGCGGCGGTGGGACGAGGTCACGGCCACGCTGGCCGCCCGGGAGGTCAGCATCACCGCCCGGTCCCGCGCCCTCCTCGAGGGCACCGCGGCACTCCACGCCGTGCTCGCCGGAACCCACCTCGAGCAGCGCCGGATGCCCCGGTGCCCCCAGGACGGAGGCCCGGCGGGTGCTCAGGCGGTGCCGCGGGAGCGCCTGGCGTCGGCGGCGGCCCGGCGCAGTCCCTCGGCGTCGAGCTCGGGGCCGTAGCCGGGGGTGTCCGGCTGGACCCGCCAGCCCTCCGCGAGCGGACCGAGGTCGACCACGTCGAAGCCGAACTCGTCGATGAGGGAGGCGACGGTGGCCTTGGCCTCCGCGTCGTCGCCGGCGACGGCCAGGGCACGACGGCCAGGGGTGCCCGCCGGCTCCCCCTGGGTGGCGAGGTGGCCGGCCATGACGTGGTTGAAGGCCTTGACCACCCGCGACCCCGGCAGGTGCGCCTGCAGCAGCTCGGAACTCGTGGTGCTCTCGTCGTCGAGCTCGGGGACCTGCCCGTCGCGCTGCGGGTAGTAGTTGTTCGTGTCGACGACGACCTTGCCGCGCAGGGGCTCGACCGGTACCTGCCGGTAGTTCCCCAGCGGGATCGTCACGACCACGACGTCTCCCGCTGCCGCCGCACCCTCCGCGGTGTCCGCGCGGGCGTTCGGCCCGAGCTCGGCGACCAGGGCGCCGAGGGTCTCGGGTCCGCGGGAGTTGGACAGCACCACCCGGTGGCCGTGGTCCACCGCCAGGCGGGCGAGGGTGCTGCCGATGTTGCCGCTGCCGATCAGTCCGATGGTGGCCATGGCCAGGGAGCGCCGGCAGGACGACGGGTGTTCCCGTCTCGCCATGCCGGTGCTCATGCCATCCAGTCCTGGCCCCGTCGACCGCACCCCCGGTCGCGCGTCGGGCACGTCGCCGTCGGACGGGGCGGCGAGACTGCGGCGGTGAACCGTGTGGTCCTCCGGCGCCGTGAGGGAGGCGCCGTGGAGGCGCACGAGTCCGCCGACGACGGGGCGGCGGCCTGCGTCACCCGGCTCCCCGCCGGCGAGCTCGCGAGGTTCGTCCGGGACCGGGAGTGCGCGCCGGTCCGCTGGGTGTGGGACGACACGACCCGCTGGTACCCGGCCCTTCTGGACGACGGCGTCCGGGTCGCGCGCTGCACCGACCTCCGGCTCACCCACGCGGTGCTGCGGCGCTCGCCGTTCGTCGACCAGGCCCTGCTGGCCGCCGACGAGACCTCCGACTGGGACGCCCTGCAGCCGGTGACCGCCCCCGACCCCGCCCTCTTCCCGCTCGAGGACCCGGCCGACGCCCTCGACCCGGTCGCCGAGCACGAGCGCCAGCAGGCCGCCCTGGCCGCGTCGCCGGAGCGGGGCCGCCTGGCCCTGCTGCTGGCCGCCGAGTCCTCCGGGGCGCTGGCGGCCGCCGAGATGACCTCCGCCGGGCTGCCGTGGCGGGCCGACGTCCACGAGCGGCTGCTCACCGGTCTGCTGGGCCCGCGGCCGGCGCACGGCTCCCGCCCGGCGAGGTTGGAGGCCCTGGCGCAGGAGGTCCGCGCGGCGCTGCGGGCACCGGAGCTCAACCCGGACTCGCCCGGTGCCCTGCTGACCGCGCTGCAGGCGGCCGGTCTGGCGGTGGAGGACACCCGCTCGTGGACGCTCGAGCAGCTCGACCACCCCGTCGTCCCGCCGCTGCTGGAGTACAAGCGGCTGTCCCGGCTCGTGACCGCCAACGGGTGGGCCTGGCTGGACGCCTGGGTGCGCGACGGGCGGTTCCGGTCGTGGTTCGTGCCCGGCGGCGTGGCGACCGGGCGGTGGGCGTCCAACGGCGGGGGAGCGCTCTCGGTCCCGACGCAGGTGCGCCCGGCCGCGGTCGCCGACGACGGCTGGCGGCTCGTGGTCGCCGATGTCGCCCAGCTGGAGCCGCGGGTGCTCGCCGGGATGAGCGGGGACGACGCGATGGCCGAGGCCGCCCGAGCCGCCGACCTCTACGCGGGCATGGTGGCCGCCGGCACCGTCGAGACCCGGGCGCAGGCCAAGGTCGCGATCCTCGGCGCGATGTACGGCGCCACCCGGGGCGAGAGCGGCCGCATCATGCCGCGGCTGACCCGCCGGTACCCCCGGGCGATCGCACTGGTGGAGGAGGCCGCCCGCGCGGGGGAGCGCGGCGAGGTCGTGCACACCCTGCTCGGCCGCGGCTCCCCGCGCCCCACCGGCGCGTGGGCGGAGCGCGCCGTCGCGCTGGGCGAGCCGGCCGAGGTCCCCGGGTCACGGGAGGAGCGCGACCGGCAGCGCCGCGCGTGGGGCCGGTTCACCCGCAACTTCGTCGTCCAGGGCACCGGTGCCGAGTGGGCCCTGTGCTGGCTGGCCGACCTGCGCAACCGGCTGTGGCGCCTCGGCGGCACCGGGACGCTCGCCGAGCGGCCGCACCTGGTCTTCTTCCTGCACGACGAGGTCGTCGTCCACGCGCCGGAGCACCTGGCCGACGCCGTCGCCGCAGAGGTGCGCGCGGCCGCCGCCACGGCCGGCCGGCTGCTGTTCGGCACGTTCCCGGTCGACTTCCCGCTCGACGTCTCGGTCGTCCGGTCCTGGGCCGACGCCGGCTGAGGTCCGGGACGGCGCCCCGTGGCCCCTGCAGGTACGAGGACCCCGTCCTCCTCACCCCTCGTAGGAGGGCCCCGTCCTGACCACCCTTCGCGAGCTCGGGGCAGTGCCCGGGAGGGGGCCGCGGCGAGCCCCTGGACGGGGTCGCCTGGACGGGGCAGGGGGTCCTCTCTCACCGCTCGGCGGGCACCGAGGCGGGTACCACGTCGGGCCCAGCTGCGGGGGGCCGGGGGCGGTCCTGGCGGTGCAGCCGGACGGCGACCAGTGCGACGTCGTCGTCGGGCCGGCCGTGCACCATGCGTTCCAGCACGCCGTCGCAGAGGGTGTCCAGGTCCGAGCCGGCGAGTTCCGCCACCACGGAGACCAGCCGGTCGATGCCCTCGTCCAGCGAGGCGTCGCGCCGCTCGATGAGCCCGTCGGTATACAGCAGCACCGTGGAGTCCCGCGGCAGGGTGACGACGTGCACGCTGCGCGCGGCGCGGGGGTCGACCCCGAGCAGCAGGTCCGCACGGGCGGCGGCCCGGACGGTGACGGCGCCGTCGGGGGAGACGGTGAGCGGGGGCGGGTGGCCGGCGTTGGACCAGATCATGCGGGTCACCCCCTGCTCGTGCTCCTCGTCGCTCTGCTCGAAGCGCGCGACCGCCGCGGTGGCCAGGGTGCGCAGCACCAGCGAGTCCATGGCGGCGTCCAGGCCGCGCAGCACCTCGGCCGGTCCCGCGTCGCTGTAGACGGCGATGCCGCGCAGCAGCCCGCGGAGCTGCCCCATGGCCGCCGCGGCGGCGGTGTCGTGCCCGGCGACGTCCCCGATCACCAGCACCGTGTGGCCGCTGCCCTGCAGGAACGCGTCGTACCAGTCGCCGCCGACCTGGGCGGCCTCCGCGGCCGGCAGGTACCGGACGACGACCTGCGCGTGGTCGGGCTCGGGCGGGTCGGTGAGCAGGCTGCGCTGCAGCCCCTCGGCCAGCTGCGCCTGGGCGGTGGCCAGCCGGGCGTTGTCCAGCGCCAGGCCGACGCGGTCGGCGATGTCCTGGGCGGTCGCCTCGTCGTCCGGCTCGGCCGGCCGCTCGGCCGGGCCGAAGAGGCTGAGGACGCCGAGCACCCGGCCGCGCCCGCGGATGGGCAGGTGCACCGTCCAGGCCGCCCCGGGCAGGGGGCCGGTCGGCTCGGACGTCAGCCGCAGCGCGACCCCCGTCGCCAGCACCCGGGTCACCGCCTCGTCCACCGACGTCCCGTCGTCCACGGCCCCGGCGTGGTCGCCGACCAGCGGCCGCAGGTCGGGGTCGCCGGGCCACCAGCCGACGTCGTGGCCCCGGCCGGTCTCGTCGGCGAGGGTGACGGTGCAGCCCTCCGCCAGCACCGGCACCAGCAGCCGCGGGAGGCCGGCGACCGTGGCGGGGACGTCGGGGGCGGCGACCAGGTCGGCGTTGACGCGGGCCAGCAGGGCCAGCCGGACCGCGGAGCGCTCGGCCTGCTCGGCGGTGCGCCGCCGGGCGGTGACGTCGGCGAAGTACAGTGACAGCCCGTCGGGGTTGGGCCAGGCGAGGACCTCGAACCACGTGTCCAGCGGCGCGGGGTAGTACGCCTCCAGCGTCTGCGGCACGCCGGTGTCGACGGCGGCCCGGTAGGTGGCCTCGAACTCGTTGCCGACCGTGTCGGGGAAGGCGTCCCAGATCCTGCGGCCGATCAGCTCGCTGCGGGGCCGGCCGACCAGCCGCTCGGCGGCGGGGTTGAGCAGGATGAACCGCCACTCGGTGTCCAGCGACAGGAACCCCGAGGGCATGGCCTCCAGCACCCGGGCCGTCCGGAGCTCGGCCTCGCGGGCGGCCTGGATCTCGGTGGACCGGGCGTAGAGCTCGGCCTCCATCTGCTCCGCGTGGGACCGCCACTGCCGGCCTGCGGCGTGCTCGAGCTGCGCCGCCTCCCGCTCACGGACGTACTCGGTGACCTCGTCCACCTGCTGGACGAGCAGCTGCACCCGGCCGTCGTCGTCCATGACGGGCACGACGACGTGGGACCACCAGCGCTCGGTCGCGCGACCGGTCGTCGGGTCGACGACGTCGTACCGCTCCACGAACGAGGGATCGGGCTTGCGCGTCTGCAGCACGCGGCGGAAGGACCGGACCAGCCGCGGCTCACCGGCCTCGTCGACCGCGTCCGCCGTCGGGGGGAACACCTCGAAGACGGGCCGACCCACCAGCTCCTCGCGCGTCCTGCCGACCATGTCCAGGTACGCGGCGTTGGCGTCCACGACCACCAGGTCCGGCGTCACCACGAGGTGCGGCGACGGCAGGGCCGCGAACAGCCGTGCGTAGTCCCAGTGCCGTCGTTCCACGGTGTCCTCTCGTCGCGAGCCCCGCTGCTGACGGGCACCAGGATCCTGCCCCACCCGTACGGCCGGGTCACCGCACCCGCCCGTGCCCCGGGCCACCGTCGCCCGGCGTGGTCCCCCGTCCGCCACGACGGCGGGACGACGGGCCCGGCGGTGGCCCCGGTGCCCACGCGGGGCGGCTCCTCCGCCGTGTTCGGGCGGCGTGAGCAGCGCGGTTCGGCATCGTCGGACGGGCGCCGTTGCCGGCACGCCCAGCGGCCCGGCACGCTGCGCACCCCGCGGGGGTCGCTGGTTCGAGGAGGAACAGCATGAGAGTGCGATCCGCGACGACGGCCGTCCTGGCAGCGGCCGGCTGTCTGGTCCTGGCCGCCCCGGCGCTGGCGGAGGCACCGCAGCAGGCGCCGCCCGTGGCGACGCACCAGGACCCCGGCGCGGAGCCCTGGGTGGCGGCGTGGACGACCGCGCCGCAGAGCGTCTACCCGCTCGGCTACCCGGTGGGCCAGCCCGGGCCGCTGGGGGAGGTGGCGCCGGGCATCGAGGTGCCCCTGCTCGAGTACGCCTTCCCCGACGAGCAGGCCGAGGACCAGACCATGCGCATGGTCGTGCACCCCGGCATCGGCGGCGACCAGTGGCGGGTCGAGCTCAGCAACCGGTTCGGCACCCAGCCGGTGACCTTCGGGCGCGCGACCGCCGCCCTGCAGCAGAGCGGTGCCACCGTCGTCCCGGGCACCGAGCGGCAGCTCACCTTCGACGGGGAGCCGTCGGTGACGCTGCAGCCGGGTGAGGAGCTGCACAGCGACCCGGTCCACATCAGCATCGGGGACGCCGACGCGCAGCGGTCCGACATCGCGGTGAGCCTGCACGTGCAGGGGGCCAGCGGGCCGATGACCTGGCACGCGGCGTCCTTCACCACCTCCTACGTCACCGACCCCGGCACGGGCGACCACACCGGGGACGTGACCGACGAGGCGTTCCTGCACTCCACGACGAGCTGGTTCTTCCTGACCGGGCTGGAGGTCCAGCGGGAGGACGCCGGGACGGTGGTCGCCTTCGGCGACTCCATCACCGACGGGTTCTTCTCCACCATCAACGGCAACGACCGCTGGCCCGACGTGCTGCAGCGCCGTCTGCTCGCCGAGGACGACGGGGACGACGGGGACGTGATCTCCGTGGTCAACCAGGGCATCGCCGGCAACATGGTCACCCGGGTGGGACGCCGCCCGGGCGGCTGCGAGCCGTGCGACGGCCCGCCGGCGATCGACCGGCTCGACGAGGACGTCCTCGACCAGCCGGGCCTGCGCGCCGTCGTCCTCTTGGAGGGCATCAACGACATCGGCGGCGGCGGCGCGACCGCGGAAGAGGTCATCGCCGGCATGGAGGAGATCATCGACCGGGTCCACGACCAGGGGATCCCGATCATCGGCGCGACGCTGACGCCCTCGGGTGGCGCCGAGGAGGGCCTGGCGAACTACGGCACGGCCGAGACCGACGCGCAGCGGCGCGCGGTCAACGACTTCATCCGCACCAGCGGCCGGTTCGACGCCGTGGTCGACTTCGCGGCGGCCACCGAGGACCCGGCCGACCCCAGCCGGCTCCTGCCCGCCTACGACACCAACACCTCCGTGGGCGGCCCCGGCGACCACCTGCACCCCAACCGGGCCGGCTTCCTGGCCATGGGGCACGCCTTCGACCTCGGAGAGCTGGAGGAGCTCGTCGCCTCCACCGCCCCGGAGCTGCGCGAAGCGGGGTGAATCCGACGGGACGCGACGGCCCCGTGCCGCGGGTCGTCGCGTCCCGGGCCACCGGCCGGGCGCGCGGCACGGGTCAGCCGATCTGGGACCTGCCGGCGTGGATACCCGGCGACGTGCGTGCAGGCGCCGTCCCGCTACCGTTATCCCGAACAAGACGGCCCGCGATCATCGATCGCGCACCTCACGGCGGGCGATCGAGGCCGCCGGCCCGGTCTCCACTCCTCAGAGCCCAGTTCCTGACACCACCGCCGAGCACGATGACCGGCATGGCCGAACCCACTCAGCACCGTCACCACGCCATCGACTACATCGAGTTCACCGTGACCGATCTGGCGGAGGCGAAGCGCTTCTACGCCGACGCCTTCGGTTGGCAGTTCACCGACTACGGGACGCAGTACGCGGGGATCCGCGACGGGTCGGGCGGAGACGTGCAGGAGGTGGGGGGTCTCGCTCTGGGCACG
>DASQNB010000056.1:0-2416 GCA_035645175.1 Geodermatophilus sp. | reverse complement strand
CAGGGCGTCTACACCTGCCGCGCCTGCGGGGCCGAGCTGTTCCGGTCGGAGACGAAGTTCGACTCGCACTGCGGCTGGCCGTCGTTCTACGAGCCGACGTCCGCCGACAACGTCGTCCTGCGCGAGGACCGCGCCTTCGGGATGGTCCGCACCGAGGTCCTCTGCGGCACCTACCACAGCCACCTCGGCCACGTCTACGAGGACGCGCCGCAGACGCCGACCGGCGACCGCTACTGCATCAACAGCGTGAGCATCCGCCTCGAGCCGGCGGAGTAGCGCGCTCCTGGGACTCTCCTCGTGCTCCTGGGGTCCTGCAGGACGTCGGGAGCACGAGGAACACCCAGGAGCGGTCACGGCAGGTCGGCGACGAGCTCGGCCACGGGCTTGCGGACGCCGGTGTAGAACGGCACCTCCTCGCGGACGTGCCGCCGCGCGGTCGAGGCCCGCAGGTCACGCATGAGATCGACGATCCGGTGCAGCTCGTCGGCCTCGAAGGCGAGCATCCACTCGTAGTCGCCGAGGGCGAACGAGGCCACCGTGTTGGCCCGGACGTCGGGGTACCCGCGCGCCATCCGGCCGTGCTCGCTGAGCATCGCCCGGCGCTCCTCGTCGGGCAGCAGGTACCACTCGTAGGAGCGCACGAACGGGTAGACGCAGACGTAGCGGCGCGCCTCCTCGTCGGCCAGGAACGCCGGGATGTGGCTGCGGTTGAACTCCGCCGGCCGGTGCAGCGCCATCTGCGACCAGACCGGCTCCAGGTGCCGGCCCAGGGCGGTGCGGCGCAGGCGCGTGTAGGCCTCCTGCAGCGCCTCGGGCGTCGAGGAGTGCCACCAGACCATGAGGTCGGCGTCGGCCCGCAGGCCGCTCACGTCGTAGGTCCCGCGGACGACGACGTCCTTGCCGGCCAGCTCGTCGAGCAGGCCCTGGACCTCGTCGGCGACGGTGGTGCGCTGCTCCTCGCCCAGCGGGCGGGCCAGCCGGAACACCGACCACATCGTGTAGCGGATGGTGGCGTTCAGCTCGTTGGCCCGCTTGCCGATGCTGCGCTGGTCGGTCTGCTCGCTCATGACTCCATCATCCCCCGCGTGCAGTGCTGTTCCACCGCCGCCCGCCCGGCACGGGAGGGACGGCGGCGGGACGGCGTCAGCGTGCCGCGGAGCTGGTCTCCCGCCGGCCCCGGACGGGCACGGCGTGCGCGGCGCGGCAGTCGCCGCAGGCGGCCATCCAGACGTGGTGGCGCAGGCAGCGGTGGGGTCGGAGGACGGGTCGGGACGAGTGGTGCACGGAACTCACGACGGGTTCAACACCCGCGCCCCGGCCGCCATGCCGGGCGCCGCCGTGGCGTCGGCCACGAGGGTGCCCGGGTTGCTGACGGGACGGCGGGTGCGCAGGGTCGGGGCATGACCGGCTCCCTCGCCCGCGGACTCCTGGCCGGCGCCGTCGGCACCACCGCCTCGAACCTCGCCGCGTACCTGGACATGGCCGTCCGCGGACGGCCGGCCGGCTCGGTCCCCGACCGGCTGGTGGACGCCGTCGCGCTCGTGTTGGCCGGCCTCGCCTGCCTGCCCGGCCGCGACAGGGTGCCGCTGGTTGCCGTCCCCCGCTGAGGGACCTCAGAGCAGCGCGTCGACGGCATGCTGCGCGTCGCGGATGCACGCCGGCACGCCGACGCCGCGGAACGCGGCCCCGGCCACGGCCAGCCCCGGCACCGCGCTGACCGCGGCGCGCACGGCATCCACCCGGCCCTGGTGGCCCACCAGGTACTGCGGCAGCCCGCCGCCCCACCGGACGACGCGGGTGGCGACCGGCTCGGGCCGGGACAGCTGCAGCAGGTCGGCGACGTCGGCGACCACGGCCGCGGCGAGGTCGTCGTCGGCGCGCTGCAGCTCGCGTTCGTCGCGGTACCGGCCGACCGACGAGCGCACCAGCAGGTGCTCCCCGGCCAGGTGCGGCCACTTCCGCGAGGAGACGGTCACCCCCTTGACCAGCCGGCCGGTCACCGGGGGCACCAGCAGCCCGGACCCGGCGGCGACCTCCTGCGCCGGGAAGGCCATCGCGACCACGGCCATCGACGCGTACGGGATGCCCTGCAGCGGCTCGACCGCCGCCGGCGCGACCCCGGACAGCAGCCGGGCGGCCTTGGGCGCCGGCGCGGTGACCAGGACGGCGTCGGCGGTCAGCCGCTCGGCCGCGTTCGCCCGGCCGACCGAGAGCTCGAAGCCGGTCGCGGTCCGCGCCAGGCCGTGCGCCGGGGTGCGCAGCCGGACGTCGGCGCCCGAGGCCGCCACCAGCGCGGCGGGCAGCGACCCGATGCCGTCGGCGACGGTGACGAACACCGGGGCGTCGGTGTCGAAGCGGCTGCGCGCGCCGGCGTCACGGGCGGCCGCCGCCGCACCGAGCACGGACCCCGCGGTGC
>DASQNB010000055.1:0-4890 GCA_035645175.1 Geodermatophilus sp. | reverse complement strand
TTACACCCGACGTCGCCGGGTACTGAGCCAACACCCACACCGGGACACCGCCCCAGCGCGGCCGTCCCTTCCCCGCCCCGGCGGCGCTCCGATGCGCTCGCCGGCACGCCGCACCCGGGCCCCACCGGTGGCCCGGGACCTCGTCGTATGCGCACTGACGCGCGCGACGGCCGTCGGTGAGGCATGTGTGGGTGATCGTTTGATGGGTATCGCCCGTCCGACCACGACGTCTGCCGAGGAGGCACGATGACTCACTCCATCGACACCCCGTTCCCGCCGCCCTCCCCTGGCACGGGCGCCACGGGCGCCACGAGCCCGACCGCCACCACCCGGACGACGACCTCACCGTCGACCGGTGACGTGGCCAAGGACGAGGCCCGCAACGTGGGCCAGACCGCCGCCCAGGCCGGCAGCCAGGTCGCCTCGACCGCCGCCGACCAGGCCAAGGAGGTCGCGCACGAGACCAAGCAGCAGGCGCAGGACCTCATCCAGCAGGGCCGCAGCCAGCTGCGCCAGCAGGCCGTGGGCCAGCAGCAGAAGGCCGCCGAGGGCCTGCAGGGCCTCGCGTCCCAGCTGCGCGGCATGGTCCAGGGCAACGAGCCCGCTCCCGGCCCCGCCCGCGACCTCGTGGAGCAGGCCACCGACAAGGTCGAGGACTTCGCCCGCTGGCTGCAGAACCGTGAGCCGGCCGACCTGCTCGACGAGGTCCGCTCCTTCGCCCGCCGCAAGCCGGGCACCTTCCTGCTGGGCGCCGCGCTCGCCGGCGTCGTCGCCGGCCGGCTGACCAGCGGCGTGAAGGCCGCGCACACCAACAGCTCGTCGAGCACCAGCGGTCCGCAGCACCGCGCGGGCTACCCGCAGACGAACTACGTCGACCCGGCGCCGGCCTACTCCGGCTACGAGACGACGACCGGCTACGAGACGACGACCGGCTACAGCGGCACGGCCGCCGCCGGCACGCCGGTCCCGCCGCCGCCGTACGGCACGCCCGCGGGCGCCGCCGTCCCGCCGACCACTCCGGCCGGCTGGGACGACCCGGCCCGCCGTCCCGGCCAGGGGGTCTGAACACGATGAGCTCTCCCTACTCCGGCGCGACGCCGGTCGGTTCCCCGCAGGGCCAGGACCCGTACGGGCAGGACCCGTACGGCCAGGCCAACTACACCGTCTCGCCCGACCAGGACCAGGCCTACGGCGCGCACAGCGGCGAGCTGGGCACGCCCACGACGAGCGAGGGCCGCCCCGACATCGAGGGCACCTCGGTGGGCCAGCTGTTCGGTGAGCTGGCCAAGGACCTCTCCACGCTGATGCGGCAGGAGGTCGCACTCGCCAAGGCCGAGCTCCAGGCCGAGGCCAAGAAGGCCGGCACGGGCGCGGGCATGCTGGTCGCCGCCGGGCTCGCCGGGTTCCTGACGGTGCTCTTCCTCTCCAACGCCCTGTGGTGGGCCCTGGAGAACGTCATGGACGCCGGGCTGGCCGCGCTCATCGTCGCCGTCCTCTGGGGCATCGTCGCCGCCGTGGCCTTCTCCGTGGGTCGGAAGAAGCTCAAGCAGGTGAACCCCAAGCCCGAACGGACCGTGGACACCCTCTCGGAGGTCCCCGGCGCGCTGAAGCCCAACTGACCCGCGGCTCCCCGCCACCTCAGACATCGGAGTACCCAAGATGACCACGAGCAACGACCCCGAAGCCATCCGCCGGCAGATCGAGCAGACCCAGCGTGAGCTGAGCTACGACGTCGACGCCCTCAACGAGAAGGTCAACCCCTCCCGGGTGGTGGACCGGCGGGTCAGCGCGGCCAAGGGCCGCGTCTCCCGCGTCAAGGACCGGGTCATGGGCAGCGCCCAGGACACCCGGGCCTCGGCCCAGTACCGGGCGCAGGACGCCGCGGGCACCGTGCAGGACAAGGCGCAGGGCGCCGCCGAGTCCGTGCAGGGTGCGGCGCAGCAGGCCGCGCACGCGGTGCAGCAGGCGCCGGACACCATCGTCCGGCAGGCCCAGGGCAACCCGATGGCCGCGGGCCTCATCGCCTTCGGTGTCGGCTGGCTGGTCTCCAGCCTGCTGCCGGCCTCGGAGAAGGAGCGCCAGCTGGCCCAGCAGGCCGAGTCCGCCGTCCGCGAGCACAAGGACGAGCTCCTCGCCCCGGCGAAGCAGGCCGCACAGGAGGTCGGCGAGCAGCTGAAGCCGGCCGCCCAGCAGGCCGTCGAGGAGGTCAAGTCCACCGCTCAGGGCGCCGCCCAGACGGTCAAGGACGAGGGCCAGTCCGCTGCGCAGGACGTCAAGGGCCAGGCCCAGGACTCCCGCCAGACGGTGCAGAGCCAGTCCCGCCACTGAAACAGGACCTCCCTGCCCCCACCGCTCGCACGCTCGCGACGGGGGCAGGGAGGCCGCACCACCCCGCACAGCGCCCCGCCGGGTCTCCCGGCGGGGCGCTGTGCTGTCCCCTGTTGGGGTGACGCCGCGGCGGGTGGGCTGCAGCGCGGACCGGGGCACGCCGACGTCGTCCGGGACGAGACCGTCCGAGTGAGGGAGCCCCGACCGTGCCGACCGCAGCACCGCGCGTCCTGGTCGCCGACGACGAGGACGACATCCGGGCGCTGGTGGGCCTGGCCGTCCGCCGCGCCGGCTGCACGGTCACCACCGAGGTCGTCGACGGGACACAGGCCCTCACCGCCGCCCGCACCGACCCGCCCGACCTGGCCGTCCTCGACGTCTCCATGCCCGGCGCGACCGGGCTGGAGGTCTGCGCCGCGCTGCGTGCAGACCCGGCCACCGCGGGCGTGCCGGTGCTGCTGCTGTCGGCCGGCGCCTCCCCCGACGACGTCGCCCGCGGCCTGGCCGCCGGCGCGGACGCCTACCTGGCCAAGCCCTTCGCCGTCGCCGGGCTGGTCGCCCGGGTGCGCGAGCTCACCGCCGGGGCGGCCCGGTGACCGCCGTCGAGGCCACCCGCCCCGCCGCCGCGCTGGCGGCCGAGGTCGCCCGGCTCCGGGCGGAGAACGCCGCGCTGCTCGCCCAGATGCAGCACCGCGACGACGAGCTCGAGGTCGCGACGCGGATGCTGCAGGCCCGGGCGCAGACCATGACCAGCGTCATCGACGCGGTCACCGAGCAGTCGATCATCGGCACCGACGTCGAGGGCGTCGTCCGCGTGTGGAACCCCGGTGCCGAGCGGATGTTGGGCCTGCCCCGCGCCGACGTCGTCCGCAGCCGGTCGATCACCGCGTTCCACCTGCCCGAGGAGCTCGAGGAAGCCGGCGGCGGGCTCGATGCCCTGGTGCGGACCGCGCAGGAGCAGGGCAGCGACGTCCGGGACTGGACCTACGTCGCCGCGGACGGCGAGGAACGCACCGTCTCGGTGGCGGTCACCCCGCGCACCGACGACGCCGGCGCGCACGCCGGCTGGAACTTCGTCGGCACAGACATGACCGAGGCACGGGCGACCGAGCGGATGAAGGACCAGTTCGTCAGCCTGATCAGCCACGAGCTGCGCACCCCGCTGACCTCGATCCTGGGCTACCTGGAGCTCGTCCTCGACGACCCGGGGCTGGGCGAGGAGCCGCGGCAGCACCTGGCCACCGTCGAGCGCAACGCCCAGCGGCTGCTGCGCCTGGTCGGGGACCTGCTGTTCACCGCGCAGGTGGACGCCGGTCGGTTCACCCTGCAGCCCGAGGACGTCGACCTGACCGGCGTGGTCCGCGCCGCCGAGGAGACCGCCCGGGTGTCCGCAGGGGCGGCCGGCGTCGACGTGGTCGTCGACCTGCCCGACGAGGGGCTGGTCGTGCACGGCGACGCCGTCCGGCTCGGGCAGGCCTGCGACAACCTGGTCTCCAACGCGGTCAAGTTCACCCCGGCCGGCGGCCGGGTCACCCTGACCCTGCGGGCGGCCTGGCGCACGCCCGACGGTGCGGTCGCCGCCCGGCCGCGGGACGGCGCGGTGCCCGTGGCCCGGCTCGCGGTCAGCGACACCGGCATCGGGATCCCCGCCGGGGAGCAGGCGCAGCTGTTCGCCCGCTTCTTCCGCGCCTCGACCGCCCGGCGGCAGGCGGTGCCCGGTGTCGGGCTGGGCCTGGCCATCACCCGCGCCATCGCCACCGCCCACGACGGCACCCTCGAGGTGACCAGCGTCGAGGGTCGGGGCACCACGGTCACCCTCACACTGCCCCGCTGAGACCCCGCGGGGGCTTGCGCACCTCTTGCGGTTGGCGGGCGGGTGGCCTGCGGTTGGTCTCCCAGAGTCGTCCCTGTCGCCGGATCACCCCGATCCGGCCCCGCAGGCAGGAGCGACCCCGATGAGCAGCAGCACGCGTGGCACCACCCGCAAGGTCCTCGGTTCCCTCGCCGTGATCGGCACCGCCGCCGCGGTCGCCGGCCTGGGCACCTTCGGCACCTTCACCGACTCCACCACCCCGGTCTCCGCCGAGCTCACCTCCGGCAAGGTCTCCATCGACCTGGCCCAGCCCGCCGCACCGATCCCCGCTGTCACCACCGGCCTGCTGCCCGGGGACTCCCTGGCCCGCACCCTGACCCTCACCAACGACGGGAACAGCCCGCTGTCCACCGTCGCCCTCGGGGTCACCGCCACCACCCCCAGCGTCCTGACCACCGACACCGTCCACGGCCTGCAGCTGGCTCTGGCCTCCTGCTCGGTGCCCTGGACCCAGGCCACCCCCGCCCCCACCTACACCTGCACCGGCACCACCAAGGCCCTCGGCACCGGCGCCGCGGTCGGCACCCGCACCCTGGAGGTCCCCGCCGTGCTCACCCCCGGCGGCGCCGAGCACCTGCTGCTCACCCTCAGCCTGCCCACCAGCGCCGACAACACCTTCCAGGGCAAGACCAGCACCCTGGCCCTCACCTTCTCCGGCGTCCAGCGCGCCGCCACCACCCGCTGACCCC
>DASQNB010000054.1:0-7042 GCA_035645175.1 Geodermatophilus sp. | reverse complement strand
GGGGTCCTTCTACGAAGGGTGGGGAGGACGGGGTCCTTCGACGGTGCGGAGGACGGGGTCCTCCTTCAGTGCCAGCGCGGGGCGGCCATGGCGCCGGGCGCGTGCCCGTGCGCCGACGGCCGCCCGCCCTGCCTCCCGGACCCGCCGGGCGCTGGCGTGCGCCCGGCCCCGGACCCGGCTCCCGAGCGGTGCAGGGACAGCCACTGCGCGGCGGTCAGGTCGGCGGCACGGGCGGTGGGTGGCAGACCCTCCGACCGCAGCCACCGGGCGCCGGCCGTGCCGGGCAGGGCGGCGCGCAGAGCGGCGCCGAGCGCGGCACCGGGACGGGCGAGGACGGCGTGCGCCAGGCGGTCGAAGGCGGCCGCCTCCGTGCCGGGGAGGGCGGCGCGGGCGGTGGCGGCTGCGCCGTCGAGGGCGCGGTGCGGGCGTGACAAGACACACCTCCGGAGGAGGGCAGGGCTGCGCGACCGGCAGCCGTCGGTCAGAGCGGAGGGGGGCGCCCGGCCGGAGCGGGGCGCGGACGGCGGGGAGTGCGAGGCTCGACCCGCGGGACGTCGCTGCGAGGGCGTGTCAGGAACGCATGGCGAGGACGCTACGGACCCCGCCGGGCCGCCGTCGAGCGGTTTTCAGCGGCCGGCGGCGCGGTCGGCCTTGCGCTGCTGGTGGGCCTCCCAGCGGGCGCGGTCGCGGTCGCGCGCGCCCTGGGTCCGCGCCCGGCGCTCGGCCCGCCGGCGTGCCCGGTCCAGCTCGCGCTGCTCGAAGGAGGAGTGCTGCTCCCAGTTGCTCGACAGGGCGGCGACGCCCCAGAGGCACAGCCCGCAGATCGCGATGAACGAGGCGAGGATCGGGTCCAGCACCAGGAAGGCCACGGCCGAACCGGCCAGCCAGACCCCGCCCCACACCGCCACTCGCCTCGACACGCCGTCCAGTATCCCCGCGTCGCCGAGCGCGCGGCCGCAGCCCTCCGGACGGTTGCCGGCGGGCCGTGACCCAGGGCGAACGGCTCGTGATCACGCCGTCGGCGGCCCCTTGATTCCCGGGTCGTCAGTGCCTACGGTCAGGGACAGCGGTTCAACAGTCAGCCGCGGCATCAGATGCCGGACTCCCGCGTCGTGCCATGGCTGCCGCTGTGGCCTCCGAACGGGTTCGCCCCCCTCTGAGAGGCGCACCGTGACCGCTGTACACACCGCCGACCTCGTCTCCATCGACCTGATGGCGTCCGCGACCGGCGTCCTGCTCACCGTCGCCGGTGAGGTCGACTCCTCCACCGCCCCCTCGCTGCGCGCGGTCGTCGACACGGCCTTCGCCGACGGGGCCCGGTCGCTCACCGTCGACCTCGACGGCGTGACCTTCCTCGACTCCGCCGGCCTGTGCGTGCTGGCCGGGGCGCACCGACGGGCGGCCGAGGACGGCGTCGTCCTGCGGGTCGTCGCCTCCACCCGGGCGGTCATCCGGCCGCTGCAGATCACCGGTCTGTACGACCTGCTCGCCGTCGAGCGGGTCGAGCCCGGCGCGGGCGTCGGAGCCGCCTGAGCAGGGACCCTCTCCTCCCCACCCTGCGCAGGCTCAGGGTGGGGCCCTGCAGATGGCCGAGCGCCCCGACCCGCCCGTCGCCCCTCCCTGACGGACCCGCCCGATGGCGGGTCCGTCGTACTGTCCTGCCCCGGACGGGGGACCGGTTTCGGGCAGGCGGGTGACCCGCGAACGGCCTAGGTCACCTGCTGATCACGATGGGCGTGGCCGCTGGACGGATCGACGCGCCGTGCGCTTACAGTCTGCGGCCATGTGCCTCAGCTCACAGACCGATGCCGTTTCGCGGCGCGGCATCCGACGGACACCGGCCGACCAGCCGGGGACAGCAGCGGTGCGGCCGGCATGCTGAGCATCGACTCGCTGCGGGTCACCTACGGCGGTGCCGTCGAGGCCGTCCGCGGCGTGACCATGGAGGTCCCCGACGGTGCGGTCGTCGCCGTCCTCGGCAGCAACGGCGCCGGCAAGTCCACGCTGCTGCGCACCGTCTCCGGCACCCTCAGGCTGCACCGGGGGCGCGTCGACGAGGGCACGGTGCGCTTCGACGACGACGACCTCACCGGGCGCGACCCCGGGCAGATCGTCCGCCGGGGCATCGTCCAGGTGCCCGAGGGCCGGCGGATCTTCGGCCGGCTCACCGTCGAGGAGAACCTGCGCGCCGGCGGCATGGGCAACCGGGACCGCGCCGCCAAGGCGGCCGCGCACGCCCGGGTGCACGACCTGTTCCCCGTGCTCGCCGAGCGCAGCGGCCAGCGGGCGGGGCTGCTCTCCGGCGGTGAGCAGCAGATGCTGGCCATCGGCCGGGCGCTCATGGCCAGCCCGAAGCTGCTCCTGCTCGACGAGCCCTCGCTGGGCCTGGCGCCCCGGGTCATCGGCCAGATCGGGGAGGTGGTCGCCGAGATCAACCGGCAGGGCACCTCGGTGCTGCTGGTCGAGCAGAACGCCACGATGGCGCTGGGGGTCGCCGACCTGGCCTACGTCCTCGACGTCGGCAAGGTGTCGCTGTCCGGGCCGGCCGCGGAGCTGGCGCGCACCGACGAGGTGCAGCGGCTGTACCTGGGGCACGGCGACGCAGCCGCCGCCGATCAGGCCGCCCGCGGCCCCCGCCGCACGCTCTCCCGGTGGACCTCGTGACCGCGGCCGGCGTGCAGATCCGGCCCGACGTCCCGCCGGTCGAGGTCGAGCACGTCAGCGTCCGCTTCGGCGCCATCAAGGCGCTGTCCGACGTCTCGTTCACCGTGGCGCCCGGAGCGATCCACGCGGTCATCGGGCCCAACGGCGCCGGCAAGTCGACGATGTTCAACGTCCTCTCCGGCGTGTACAAGGCCGCCGAGGGCGAGGTCCGCTTCGGTGACGCGCGGCTCGACCGCATGCGCCCGTTCCAGATCGCCGGGGTCGGCGTGGCCCGCGCCTTCCAGAACATCGCCCTCTCCGGCGCACAGTCGGTGGCCGAGAACCTCATGCTCGGCCGCCACCACCTCACGAAGGCCGGGTTCCTCTCCTCCGGGCTGCGGCTGCCCCGCGCCACCCGGGAGGGCCGGCGGCACGGCGAACGGATCCGGGAGATCGCCGAGTTCCTCGACCTCGGCGACAAGCTGCACACCCCGGTCGGCGTGCTGTCCTACGGCGACCAGAAGCGGGTCGAGGTGGCCCGCGCGCTGTGCACCGAGCCGCGGCTGCTGCTGCTCGACGAGCCGGTGGCCGGCATGAACGCCGAGGAGACCTCCCGGATGGCCGAGGCCATCCGGGAGATCCGCTCCGCGCTCGGCATCTCGATCGTCCTGGTCGAGCACGACATGGGGATGGTCATGTCCCTGGCCGACCGGGTCACCGTCCTGGACTTCGGACGTCGGATCGCCGACGGCACCCCCGCCGAGGTGCAGGCCGACCCCGAGGTCATCCGCGCCTACCTGGGCTCGGGCGACGACGAGACCCCCGCCGAGGCCGCGGCACACCACACCACCGACACGCCAGGGACGACCTCGTGACCCAGTTCCTCTCGCTCCTGCTCAACGGGTTGTCGCTCGGCGCCATCTACGCGCTGATCGCGCTCGGCTTCGTGATCATCTTCAAGGCCAGCGAGGTGGTGAGCTTCACCCACGGCTCGCTGCTGCTGCTGGGCGCCTACTCGATCGCCCGGCTGTCCGGGACGCTGGGCTTCCTCGGTGCAGTGCTCGTCGGCCTGGTCATCACCGCGCTGGCCGCGCTCCTCGTCGAGCGCTTCATCATCAACCGGCTCCGCGGCGCCCCGGTGATCAGCCTGGCGATCGTCACCATCGGCGTCGACATCATCCTGCTGACCGAGCTGATCCGGCGGATCGGCCCGGACATCCTCAACGTGCCGCACCCGTGGGGCGGGGAGTCGGTCCGCATCGGCGGCATCGGCATCAGCCAGAACCGGCTGATCGCCATGGTCGTCGCGGGCCTGCTCATCGTGGCGTTCTTCGCCGCCTTCAAGTACTCGAGCTGGGGCGTGGCCATGCGCGCGTCGGCGGAGGACGGCGAGACCGCGGCGCTGATGGGCATCCGGCAGGGCCGGGTCTCCGCGCTGGCCTGGGTCGTCGCCGGCGTCCTGGCCGGTGTGGCCGCCCTGTTCCTGGTCGGCAGCCCGACCCCCGGGGTCAGCTCGGCGGTGTACGCCACCGCGCTGCGGGCCTTCCCGGCGGCGATCCTCGGCGGCCTGGACTCCACCGGCGGCGCGCTGGTGGGCGGGCTGCTCATCGGGCTCGCCGAGTCCTTCGCCGCCGGCTACCAGGAGCAGCTGCTCTTCCTCGGACGCGGCTTCGGCGAGGTCGTCCCCTACGTCGTGATGATCGCCGTCCTCCTCGTCCGGCCCTCGGGGCTCTTCGGCACCAAGGAGCTGACCCGTGTCTGAGCAGACCGTCTCGCCCCCGGCGGGAGCCCGCGCAGCGTCCGCCTCGGCGGGACCGGCCCGGGGCGGCCGGCGCGGCTCCGTGGTGAAGTGGGTGCTGGTCGCCGCGCTGCTGGGCTTCCTGCTGGTCTTCCCGCTGTACTTCGACGAGTTCTGGCTGCGCACCGGGTTCGCCGTGTTCGGCGCGGCCATCGGCGCCATCGGCCTGAACCTGCTGGTCGGCACCACCGGCCAGCTGTCCCTGGCGCACGCGTTCTTCCTCGCCGTGGGGGCGGTCAGCTACACCTACATCTCGGGAGAGTCCGGCGGGCTCGGCACCCGGGCCGCACTGCAGGGACTGGGCCTGCCGCCGATCGTCGGCATGGTCGTCGGCGTCCTGCTCGCCGGGCTGGCCGGGCTCGTCTTCAGCCCGATCGCGGCGCGGCTGCGCGGCATCTACCTCGGTGTCGCCTCGCTGGGACTGGTCTTCATCGGCGTCCACGTCATCAACACCTGGACGCCGGTGACCGGTGGCTTCAACGGCCGCGCGGCGCCGGAGTTCTCGCTGTTCGGCTTCACGTTCGGCAACAGCGACCCGCAGCTGTGGGTGCTCGGCGTGCCGTTCCGGGAGGCCGAGCGGCTCTGGTACCTCGGGCTGGTCCTGGCGCTGGCCGCCTACGTGTTCGCCCGCAACCTGCTGCGCAGCCGGCCGGGCCGGGCCCTGCAGACGCTGCGCGACAGCGAGGTCGCCGCGTCGGTCATGGGCGTCAACGTGCAGGCCTACAAGGCGCGGGTGTTCCTGGTCAGCTCCATGTACGCCGGCCTGTCCGGGGTCCTCTACGCGCTGTCCATCGGCAGCATCGCCCCGGAGTCCTTCACCCTCGTGGTCTCCATCCAGTACCTGGCGATGATCGTGCTCGGCGGCCTGGGGTCGGTGGGCGGCGCGGCCCTCGGCGCGCTGTTCGTCACCGCGCTCCCGCTGCTGTTCCAGCAGTACGCCGACGTCCTGCCGCTGGTCAGCGCGCCGGGCCAGGGCGGCATCTCCGCGGGGTTCGCCGCCCGCTTCCTCTACGGCGCCGCGATCATCCTCGTCGTCCTGTTCGAGCCCGCCGGTCTGGCCGGCATCGCGCAACGCCTCACCTCCCGCTTCCGCCGGGGCCGTGCGCCCGCCCGCGGCGGAATCACCACCCCACCTCCGGAGCAACCCGGCTCCGCCCCGACCCCCTCCGACCGACCAGCACAAGGGAGCGACACCAGATGAGAACAGGCAAGGCTCTGCGCACGACCACCGCGGTCGCGGCGGCCGTCGTCGTGGCGACCGCCGGCTGCAGCACCAGGGCACCGGAGTCCGGTGGCGGCGGAGGAGGAGGGGGAGAGGGCGGCTCGGGCGGCGAGGTCGCCACCGACGTCGGCGTCGAGGGGACGACGATCACCCTCGGCGTCCTGACCGACCTGACCGGCGTGTTCGCCGCGCTCGGCCAGGACATCACCAACGCCCAGCAGCTGTTCTGGCAGGACAACCAGGTCTGCGACACCTACACCGTCGAGCTCGACATCCAGGACACCAACTACGTCCCCCAGAACGGCGTGCAGCTCTACAGCGCGATGGAGCCGAACATCCTGGCGATGCAGCAGACGATCGGGTCGCCGATCAACACCGCGCTGGCCCCGGAGTACGAGGCCGACCAGATCGTCAACTTCCCGTCGGCCTGGGCGCGCACCCTCACCGAGATCCCCGGCACCGGGGTCCCGGGCGCCACCTACGACGTCGAGCTGGCCAACGGGTACGCCTACATGTTCGACCAGGGGCTGCTGGCCGAGGGCGACACCGTCGGGCACATCTACTTCGAGGGCGAGTACGGCGAGAACGGCCTGGCCGGCAGCGAGGCGGTGGCCGAGGAGCGGAACCTCACCATCATCCCGGCGCAGATCAAGTCGACCGACCAGGACATGACCGCGCAGATCACCCAGTTCGCCGCGGCCGGGGTCGACGCGATCGCCCTGACCGTCGCGCCCACGCAGACCGCCTCGGCGGCCGGCGTGGCGGCGGCCCAGGGGCTGAACGTGCCGATCATCGGCAGCAACCCGGTCTTCGCGCCGGGCCTGCTGCAGGGGCCGGCCGCCGAGGCGCTCAAGCAGAACCTCTACGTGGCCAGCCCGGTGTCGGCCTTCGACGCCCAGCCCGAGCTGCTCGCGCAGTACCAGGAGGCCTACCCGAACGTGCAGCCGAGCCTCGGTGTGCTCGTGGGTTACGGCATGAGCGCGATCATGAAGCAGGTGCTCGACGCGGCCTGCGAGAACGGCGACCTCACCCGTGAGGGCGTGCTCAACGCGTTCACCGAGCTCCAGGACGTCGACACCGGCGGCCTGGTCGTGCCGATCAACGGCTTCCAGACCGGTGTGTCGCCCAGCACGCAGAGCTTCATCCTGCGGCCGGCCGACGTCCCGGGCGGTGCCACCGTCGTCCAGGAGGCGTTCGAGGGCGAGTTCGCGGAGGGGCTGGCCTGAGAAGGGACCCCCTGCTCCCCGCCACTCGCGAGCTCGCGGCGGGACCCTGCAGGGGGCCGGGCGGCGCTCCCTCCTCACCGGAGGGGGCGCCGTCGGCGCATCCGGGGCAGCGGGAGCAGACTCACGGGTGCCGACGACGACGAACGAGGAGGA
>DASQNB010000053.1:0-8570 GCA_035645175.1 Geodermatophilus sp. | reverse complement strand
ACGGCCGGATCGCCGACTGGACCACCTGGTGGGGGCCCGACGCGATGACCGGGCTGGTGCCCGACGAGCGGCTGCGGGCGGCGGTGCTGGCCGAGGGGCACGAGCTGCCGGCCGACTTTTACGACGTCGCCGTCCCGGCGCCTGACCGGTGGCCCGACGACGACGTCGGGTACGTGCACCTGTCGCCGGCCTACGCCGCCGAGGCCGCGGCCGCGCGGGCCCGCGGGTGGACGGTCGTCGGCGACGGCACCGGCGAGCACCTGGACGTGGCGAACGACCCGCGGTGGGTCGCCGACCTGCTGGGCTGACCCGGCTCACCCGTGGGGGTGGGGCGGCCGCGGTCGCCTCAAGGCGCCGACCCCGGGTGCCGAGGACCGACGGGAACGCGCTCCCCGAGGACGGGGACGGGGTCCCCGACGGAAGGCCAGCAGTGGACGACGCACCGACACGGCCCCCTGCGCTGCGCCTCCGGGTCGTGGTGCTCTCCGGGCTCCTGGCGGCGGCGCTGGCCGTCGCGCACCTCGCCGTCGGGCGGATGGCGCTCGGGGACCGGGAGGAGGTGCTCCTGCACCTGCTGCTCAGCGGCACCGCCGCCGCCGTCGCCGCGGCGCTCGCCGCCCGTCGCGTGCGGCGCACCGAGGCCGACCTGGCCGCGCTCGCCTTCTCCGACGTGCTGACCGGGCTGGCCAACCGGGCGCTGTTCACCGACCGACTCGAGCTCGCGCTGCGCCGCACCGCGCGCAGCGGCGGGGAGGTGGCCGTCGTCTTCCTCGACCTCGACGGCTTCAAGGCCGTCAACGACAGCCTCGGCCACGCCTCCGGGGACCGGCTCATCCGCGAGGTGGGCCGGCTGCTGGAGTCCGCCGTCCGCACCGAGGACACCCTCGCCCGCCTCGGCGGCGACGAGTTCGCGATCCTCGTCGAGCGGTCGCCGGGCCGGGAGGAGGCCACCCGGATCGCCGAGCGGGTGCTCGCCGCGCTCGCCGACCCGGTGGACCTCGGCGGGCAGCGGGTCACCGTCTCGGCGAGCATCGGCATCGCCACCGGCGACGTCGCGGCGACCGCGTCCTCCCTGCTGCGCGACGCCGACAACGCCATGTACTGGGCCAAGGGCGCCGGCCGCGGCCGGTTCGTCGTCTTCAACCCGCAGATGCGCTCGGCCGCCGCGGAGCGCCGGCAGCTGGAGGCCGACCTGTGGGCCGCCTTGGCCGGTGACCAGTTCCGGCTGGTCTACCAGCCCGTCGTCGACCTGGGCACCGAGCGGGTCACCGGCTTCGAGGCGCTGCTGCGCTGGGACCACCCGGTCCTCGGCGTCGTGCTGCCCGAGCGGTTCCTGCCGGTCGCGGAGGAGATCGGGCTGGTCCCCGACATCGGCCGGTGGGTCATCACCCAGGCGTGCGCGGCCGCGGCCGCCTGGCGCCGCGACCACCCGGCGGCGGCCGGCCTGTCGATGGCGGTCAACGTCTCACCGTCCCAGCTCGGGTCACCGGGGCTGCTCCAGGACGTCCGGACGGCGCTGGCCACCAGCGGGCTGCCGGCCGAGGCGCTGGTCCTGGAGCTGACCGAGTCGGTGCTGGTGCGCGACCCGGTGCTGGCCGCCGAGCGGCTGCACGAGCTGCGCGGCCTCGGCGTGCGGGTGGCCCTCGACGACTTCGGCACCGGCTACTCGTCGCTGTCGCACCTGCGCCAGTTCGCCGTCGACATCCTCAAGATCGACCGGTCCTTCGTGAGCACGATCGACGACACCGAGTCGATGCCGGCCATCCTGCGCGGGCTGATCAACCTCGGGCACACCCTCGACCTGGAGATCGTCGCCGAGGGCATCGAGCAGGAGCGCCAGCGCACCCACCTGCGGGACGGGCACGTGGCCCTGGCGCAGGGCTACCTGTTCGCCGCGCCGCTCGAGCACACCGACGCCGAGCTGCTGCTCCTCGACGGGGCCGGCACGCCCACCGAGGGCTCCGGCACCGCCGCGCCTGCCTGAAGAAGGACCCCCCGCCCCCTGCCACTCGCACGCTGGTCTCGCCCGGAGGCTCGGCCCGAGCTCGCGAGGGCTGAGAGGGGCGAGGTCCCTCTACCTGCAGGGGCCGCCGTGATCACGGGGTTCGCGCCCGCTGGTGCGGCGTGTCCGCGTGTGTCGCCTGCGACGGCCCCGTGATCAACGGTGGCGCCGAGTCGAGACGCCGCAGGTAGGCGGCGCGACGGCGGGGTAGGGGCCGGGCATGACGGTGATCGGGTTCCACAACTCCCACGAGCAGGTGCACCCCACCGAGCTGCTGCGCGCGGTGCAGCACGCCGAGGAGGTGGGCTTCACCGCGGCCATGTGCTCCGACCACCTCGAACCGTGGAACGAGCGGCAGGGCCACTCCGGCTTCGCCTGGTCCTGGCTCGGTGCCGCCCTCGCCACCACCGGCCTGCCCTTCGGCGCGGTCAACGCACCCGGCCAGCGGTACCACCCGGTGATCGTCGCCCAGGCGATCGCCACCCTCGGCGCGATGTTCCCCGGCCGCTTCTGGGTCGCCCTCGGCTCCGGCGAGGCGATGAACGAGCACGTCACCGGGCACGTCTGGCCGCGCAAGGAGCTCCGCGACGCCCGGCTGCGCGAGTGCGTCAACGTCATCCGCGCCCTGCTGGCCGGCGAGGAGGTCAGCCACGACGGCCTGGTCACCGTCGACCGCGCCCGCATCTGGACCCTGCCCGAGCAGCAGCCGGCCCTCATCGCCCCCGCCGTCACCGCGGCGACCGCCCGCCGGCACGCCGAGTGGGCCGACGGCCTGGTCACCATCAACCAGCCGCACGACGTCCTCCGCGAGGTGGTCGCCGCCTACCGCGACGGCGGCGGCCAGGGCACGCTCACCATCCAGGTGCACGTCTCCTGGGACCCCGACCCCGACCGTGCCCTGGCCATCGCCCACGACCAGTGGCGCAGCAACGTCTTCCCGCCGCCGCTGTGCTGGGACCTCGACACCACCCGCGCCTTCGACCAGGCCAGCGCACACGTGACCCCGGAGGCGGTCACCGAGTCGGTGCGCGTGTCCGCCGACCTGGGCCGGCACGCGGAGTGGATCGCCGAGTACGTCGAGCTCGGCTTCGACCAGGTCTACCTGCACCACGTGGGCAAGGAGCAGCGGCCGTTCCTCGACGCCTTCGGCGAGCACGTCCTGCCGCAGCTCGACGTCAGCCGCCCGGCCCCGGCCGTCGCCGTCGACCCGGCCGGTCCGCCGCAGCCGCGCCGTCCCCACCAGCAGCCGCAGCCCGCCGTCCTGCCATGAAGGGCCCCGCTGCCCCCCTGGAAGGACCCCCCTGCCCCCCACCGCTCGCAGGCTCGCGGCGGGACCCTGCAGGAGGGCCGATGGACGCTCGTGGCGGGCCCCTGCAGCGGGGCCGCCCGGCTCCTCACGTCGCCGTCCGCCTGCTGACCGAGGACGACGCCCCGGCGCTGGCCGCGCTGCTCGTCGCCAACCGCGACTTCCTGGCCCCCTGGGACGCCGCGCGCCCCGAGGAGTACCGCACCGAGGAGTTCCAGCGCCGCGACGCCGCGCGGCTGCTGGAGCTGCACCGGCAGGGCGCCGTCCTGCCCGGTGTCGTCGTGCTCGACGGCGAGGTCGTCGGGCGCATCAACGTCAACGACGTCGTCCGGGGCGCCTTCCTCTCCGGCCACCTCGGCTACTGGGTGGCCGGGCACGTCACCGGCCGCGGCGTCGCCACCGCCGCGGTCGCGGCGATGACCCGGACGGCCTTCGGCGACGCCGGGCTGCACCGGCTGCAGGCGGCCACCCTGCTGCACAACGCCGCCTCCCGGCGGGTGCTGGAGCGCAACGGGTTCACCCCGATCGGCGTGGCCCCGCGGTACCTGCGGATCGCCGGGCGCTGGCAGGACCACCTGCTGTTCCAGCTGCTGGCGGACGAGGCGCCGACCGGGGATCTGCGGTAGGGACGACGCCATGCGGATCACCGACACCGCCGATCTCTGGTGGAAGAACGCCGTCGTCTACTGCCTGGACGTCGAGACCTACATGGACTGGGACGGCGACGGGTGCGGTGACCTCGCCGGCCTGGCCCAGCGCATCGACCACCTCGCCGACCTCGGCGTGACCTGCCTGTGGCTGATGCCCTTCTATCCCACCGCCGAGCGGGACGACGGCTACGACATCACCGACTTCTTCGGGGTCGACCCACGGCTGGGCACCCACGGCGACCTGGTCGAGGTCATCCGCACGGCCAACGACCGCGGGATGCGGGTGATCGCCGACCTGGTGGTCAACCACACCTCTCGCCAGCACCCGTGGTTCCGCTCGGCCGAGGAGTCGAAGGACTCACCGTTCCGCGACTTCTACGTCTGGCGGTCCGACGAGCCGCCGGACACCTCCGACCAGGTCGTCTTCCCCGACCAGGAGGACAGCATCTGGACGCTGTCGGAGAAGACGGGGGAGTGGTACCTGCACAAGTTCTACAAGGAGCAGCCCGACCTGAACGTGACCAATCCGCGGGTCCGGGACGAGGTCGCCAAGATCATGGGCTTCTGGCTGCAGCTCGGGCTGTCGGGCTTCCGCGTCGACGCCGTCCCCTTCTTCCTGGAGACCGTCGGCGCCGACGGCGGTGCCCTCCCGGAGCCGCACGACTACCTGCGCAGCCTGCGCTCGGTGGTCGGCCGGCGCACCGGCGACGGCGTCCTCCTGGGGGAGGTGAACCTGCCCTACGAGCAGCAACTCGAGTTCTTCGGCGGCACCGAGGGCGACGAGCTCACCATGCAGTTCGACTTCATCGGGATGCAGGCGCTGTACCTGGCCCTCGCCCGCGCCGACGCCGGTCCGCTGGCCGGCGCCCTGACGGGCCGGCCGGCGCTGAACCCCGACTCGCAGTGGGCCACCTTCGTGCGCAACCACGACGAGCTCACCCTCGACAAGCTCACCGACGACGAGCGGGCCGAGGTCTTCGCCGCCTTCGGCCCGGAGGAGCGGATGCAGGTCTACGGCCGCGGCCTGCGCCGCCGGCTGCCGCCGATGCTGGACGGCGACCCGCGCCGGGTCCGGATGGTCTACAGCCTGCTGTTCTCGCTGCCGGGCACGCCGGTGCTGTTCTACGGCGAGGAGATCGGCATGGGGGAGGACCTCGACGCCGAGGGGCGGCTGGCCGTCCGGACGCCGATGCAGTGGACCTCGGGCGCGAACGGCGGCTTCTCCACCGCCGACCCCGAACGGCTGCCCGGCCCGGTGGTCGACGGCGGGTTCGCGCCCGAGTTCGTCAACGTGGCCGACCAGCGCCGCGACGAGGACTCGCTGCTGTCGTTCATGAAGCTGCTGATCCGTCGCTACCGGGAGTCGCCGGAGTTGGGCTGGGGCGCGTTCCGGGTGCTCGACCAGCCGCACCCCGAGGTGCTGGCCCACCTGTGCAGCTGGGACGACGGCGCGCTGGTCGCCGTCCACAACCTGGGGCCGGAGCCGCGCACCGTGCCGCTGTCGCTCGAGGACTGCGACGCCGGGCACCGACTGGAGGACCTGCTGGTCACCCAGACGACGCCGGTCGGGGAGGACGGCGCGGTGGAGCTGACCCTCGACGGCTACGGGTACCGCTGGCTGCGGGTCGTCGGACCGGACAGCCGCCGGTTGGTCTGACGCAGCAGCGGCCCGGCGTCGCGGTGGACGACGTCGTCCGGGGCGGTGCCGAGGCCGGCCAGTGCGGCGACGTACCCGCACGGTGCGGGCAGGTCGCGCAGCCACACCGGCTCCGGGCCGTCCCGGTGCAGCACCCGCGGCGGGGTGGACGGCGGGGTCACCACGAGCTCGTCCGGTGGGCCGCCCAGCCCGTGGCCGGTGGCCTTCAGCACCGCCTCCCGGCGCACCCAGCTGACGGTGAAGGCCTCCGGCTGCTCGGCGGGCGGCAGCCGGGCCAGGTGCGCCTGCTCCCCGGCCGCCAGGGTGCAGCCGGCGAGTTCGCCGACCTCGGCGGCCGCGAAGCGGCCGACCGCCTCGACGTCCACGCCCACCGGGGTACCGGGCAGGACGGCGACGACGGCGCAGTCCCCGGAGTGGGAGACCGAGAAGTGCAACCCCGCGTCGTCGGGCAGCCGGGGGCGGCCGTGTGCGGAGCCGCAGGCCGGGCAGGTGCGGTCGATCGGCAGCTCGGCCGGCGGCGTCCCGAGCGCGGCCCCCAGCACCAGCCGGGCGACCGCCGTGCCCGCCGTCAGCCGCCTCCGGTCGGCCGGGCAGGCCAGGCGTGCCCGCCGGACCAGGTCCTCCCCGCCCAGCAGCGCGTCGTGCTCCGGGCGGACGTCGTCGGGCCGGACCCACCACACCTGGCACACCCCGGGCAGCGGCGCCGCGCCCGGCCCGGGACGTGGCCACGGCGGCCGGCCGTAGACGGCACGCACCGGTCAGTCCCGTCCCGCGGCGGTTGCCGCGCATCCCCCACCAGCGGACACCGTGGCCGCCGGTGGACTGCCGTCAGTGGTGGAGGGAGGACGGAGTGCTCCCTCGGGGGCCCGGAGCGCGCACGCGACAGGCACGGGTCGCCTCCTTCGTCGTCGTCGTCGTCGGGGCAAGGGCTTGCTGTTCGTGCGGAGCCGTCAGAGAGGGGACCTCGCCTGCCCTCACCCGGTCAGTGATCGACGGTCCCCCGTCATCGGGCGGCTGTCCCCGCCGGGTCACCGGGCCGGGTGAGGACCGCCCGGCGGGCCCGGTTGGCGGCTTCCGCCACGATCCGCTCCAGGGTCCCTGGTCCTGCCACCGGCGCCAGAGGACGGCGAAGGCCAGCGAGCACACCACGAGGAGGAACCGGGCCCCCGGCGCGTCCTCGAACACCTCCGTCTCCAGGACCAGGACGTGCGCGCTGTAGAGGGTCAGGGTCATCGTCCCGGCCGCCTGGAGCGGCCAGAGCGGCCGCCGGACGGCAGGGATCCGCCACCCGCGGCTTCGGGGGCGGAGCCCCGGGGGCGCCCTGCCCCCGCGCCGGAGCGCTGCGGACCTGCAGGCCGACCCCGCCCGTCACCCGTACCGCCGCAGCTCGGCGAAGAAGTCCTCGACGACGTGGAGCTCGCCGGCCCGGACGATCTCGTCGTAGACGAACTTGCCCACCGCCAGGTCCAGCACCCCGAGGCCGAAGGGCGAGAAGACGACCGTGCGGTCCGGCGGGACCGGTGCCCGGCCGGTCATGACGTCGGCGAGCGTGCCGTGCAGGAAGTCCCGGCTCCCGGTGCGCTGCTCGACCAGGTGCGGGGACGTGTCCGCCTTCAGGCAGTGCTCGACGTCGTCGACGACGTTGACAGCATCGAGCAGGACCTCCGGCGCGAGGTCGCGCAGGGACACGTGCAGCACCAGCGGGTGGTGGTCGAACCAGGACGGGTCGGTGACGTGCGGCTGCCCGGCGACGGTGGCGAAGACGACCAGGTCGCTGGAGCGGATCAGCTCTTCGGCGCTGTCGTGCACGGTGATCCGCGCGCCCGTGCCCGACTGCTCCAGGTGCCCGCGGAAACCGGCCGTGCTGTCGGGCGAGAGGTCGTGCACCCCGATCTCGTCGAACGACCACCCGGTACCGGCCAGGAAGGCGTGGATGTAGCGGGCGATGAGGCCCACGCCGAAGAACCCGACGCGCGCCGGGCGCGGCCGGCCGCGGCTGAGCCAGTCGGCGGCCGCCGCCGCCGACGCCGCGGTCCGGCTCGCGCTGATGATCGAGGCCTCGAGACAGGCGAACGGGTAGCCGGTGTCGTGGTCGTTGAGGATCAGCACGGCCGACGCCCGGGGCACCCCGGCCCGGACGTTGTCGGGGAAGCTGGAGATCCACTTCAGCCCGTCCACCCGGGTCTGCCCGCCGAGGGAGGCCGGCAGCGCGATGATCCGCGCGGAGGGGCGGTCGGGGAAGCGCAGGAAGTACGACGGCGGGTTCACCGAGTCGCCGGCACCGTGCACCAGGTAGGTGGCCTCGACCAGTTCCACGATCTGCTTCTCCCGGCCGTGCAGGGCCCGCTGGACCTGACCACCCGGCACCACCGCGAACGGCGGGACGACGGCGCTCACCGGGCACCCGCCGGCACCGTCGGCGAGCAGTCGGCCAGGTGCACCGGGTCGGCCAGCGCGACCAGCACCTCCCGCGGGCCGGAGTAGGCCTCGCGGCTGTGCGCGGTGCGCACGTTGTCCACCAGCAGCAGGTCGCCGTCCTGCCACGGCTCCCGGGCGGTGTGCTGCTCGTAGGTGGCGTTGAGCAGCGCCACGACGTCCTCGCCGATCGGCTGCCCGTCGCCGAAGGCGGTGGTGAAGGGCAGCCCGTCGGGGCCGTAGACGTCGACCAGGTACTCCCGGACCTCGGGCGCCAGCGTCCACTCGTTGAGGAACGCCACCTGGTTGAACCAGCAGCGCCGTCCGGAGACCGGGTGGCGCACCACGGCGCTGCGCCGCTGCCGGGTGCGCAGCCCGCCGTCGGGCAGCCACTCGGCCTCGATGCCGTTGGCGCGGCAGTACGCCTCGACCTCCCCGCGGTCGGCGGTGCCGAACGCCTCGGACCACGGCGCGCCGATCTCGTCGTTGTAGGTGCGCAGGAGCAGCCAGCCGTCGCGCTCGAAGCGCGCGACCAGGTCC
>DASQNB010000052.1:0-2446 GCA_035645175.1 Geodermatophilus sp. | reverse complement strand
CGGCAGCGCGTCGGCCGGCGGGAGCCCGGCCGGCGCCACCCCCCGCCCGGCGACCTTCCGCGAGCTGTTCGCCGTCCGGGAGTTCCGGCCGCTGTTCGGCACCTACCTGCTGTCGACCATCGGCGACGAGCTGGCCCGCGTCGCGCTGACCGTGCTGGTCTACCAGCGCACCGACTCACCGCTGCTGTCGGCGATCACCTTCGCGATCAGCTACCTGCCGTGGCTGCTCGGCGGGCCGCTGCTGTCGACCCTGGCCGACCGGTTCCCCCGGCACCGCGTGCTCATCGCCACCGACGCCGCCCGGGCGCTGCTCGTGGCCGGGATGGCGATCCCGGGCACGCCACTGCCGGTGCTGCTGGGCCTGCTGCTCGTCGTCGCGGTGTGCGGGCCACCGTTCGAGTCCGCCCGGTCCGCGCTGATGGCCGACGTGCTCGACGGCGACCGGTACGCGCTGGCGACGTCCCTGACCAACGTCGGCTCCCAGGTGGCCCAGGTCCTCGGCTTCGTGCTGGGCGGCACACTCGTCGCCGCGTTCGACCCCACGGCGGCGCTGCTGCTCGACGCGGCCACCTTCGCGGTCTCGGCGGTGTGGCTGTGGGCGCGGCTGGCGCGCCGCCCCGCCCCGGACGACGGCGGCGACGCCGAGGGCCCCCGCTCGATGTGGCGGGACGCGGCCGAGGGCCTGCGGCTGATCGGCCGGACGCCGCGGCTGTGCGCGATCATCGCCGTGACCTGGGTGGGCACCCTGTTCGGCACCGCACCCGAGGGGATCGCCGCGCCGCTGGTCGCCCAGCTCGGCCAGGGCCCGACGCAGATCGGCGTCCTGCTCGCGGCCAACCCGGCGGGGGTCACCGTGGGCGGGCTGCTCATCGCCCGGGCCCTCACCCAGCAGCGCCGCGAGCAGCTGGTGCCGGGCCTGGTCGTGCTCTCGCTGGTCCCGATCCTCATCGCCGGGCTGGTCACCATGTGGGGCGCACCGGGCCAGGGCGCCTACGCCGCCGTCGTCGCGCTGCTGTTCGTCGCCGGCCTCGGGGCGTCCTGGACCATCCCGCTCAACGTCGCCTTCGTGCAGGCGGTGCCGTCGGCCTACCGCGGCCGCGCCTTCGGGGTCGCGGTCAGCGGGCTGTACGGCGTCCAGGGCATCGGCGTGCTGGCCGCCGGCGCCGCGGCGGAGGGGATCGCGCCCGGCGGCGTGGTCGCCGCCGTCGGCGGGCTCGGCCTGCTGGCCGTCGTCCCCCCACTGCTGGGCTACGTGCGTACGCAGGGTCACGTGGCACCGGCCTCGGCCCCTGCGGGACGATCGGTGACATGAGCCGATCCCTGCCCTCGGCGCGGACCTTCTACGAGGAGGTCGGCGGCGCGCCGACCTTCCGCCGGCTCGTGGCCCGCTTCTACGCCGGGGTCCGCAGCGACCCGGTGCTCGCGCCGCTGTACCCGCAGGACGACTGGGCGGGCGCCGAGACCCGGCTGCGCACGTTCCTGGAGCAGTACTGGGGCGGCCCGACCACCTACTCCGACGCGCGCGGCCACCCCCGGCTGCGGATGCGCCACGCGCCCTTCGCCATCGGTGCCGCCGAGCGCGACGCGTGGCTGCGCAACATGCGCGAGGCCGTCGACTCCCTGGAGCTGACCCCCGAGCAGGACGCGACGCTGTGGGGGTACATGGAGATGGCCGCGCGCAGCATGCAGAACCGCTGGCCCGACGACGCGCCCGGCGGCCTCTCGCCCGTGTGAGGCGAGATCTCCCTGCTGGCCATCGGCCTCGGCCCGAGGCTCACCCCGAGCGTGCGAGGGGTGAGGAGGCCGAGGTCCTTCTACCGTGAGGAGCCCGGTGAGTCCGGACACAGAAGCACCCCCTGCCCCCCTTGAAGGACCTCCCTGCCCCCCACCGCTCGCAGGCTCGCGGCGGGACCCTGCAGGGAGGCCGGTCGAGGCTCGCGGTGGGACCCTGCAGGGGGCTGCTGCCCGCCGCACCGACGTCGACCGGTGGCGCTCTGCTGACTGGTGGCGTACGGCGGTCTTCTACCAGGTCTACATCCGCAGCTTCGCCGACGGGAACGGCGACGGTGTCGGGGACCTGGCCGGCATCCGCGCCCGCCTGCCGCACCTGTCCGCGCTCGGCATCGACGCGCTGTGGATCACGCCGTTCTACCCCTCGCCCATGGCCGACCACGGCTACGACGTCGCCGACCCGCGTGACGTCGAGCCGGTCTTCGGCGACCTCGCCGGGTTCGACGCGCTGCTGACCGAGGCCCACGCGCTCGGCATCCGGGTCACCGTGGACCTGGTGCCGAACCACACCTCCGACCGGCACGCCTGGTTCCGGGCCGCGCTGGCCGCCGGCCCCGGCTCACCGGAGCGGGCGCGGTACCTGTTCCGCGACGGCCGCGGGCCGGACGGCGCGGAGCCGCCGAACAACTGGCCCTCGGTCTTCGGCGGGCCGGCG
>DASQNB010000051.1:0-2936 GCA_035645175.1 Geodermatophilus sp. | reverse complement strand
TCGACGGCCCCGGCGGTCTCGTCGCGGGCGCCGACAGACGACCCGGCCGAGACGACGACCAGGTCGCAGTCGGCCACCGCCTGGCTGAGCACCTGCTCGAGCTCGGCCGCGTCGTCGGCGACGATGCCGTACGACCGCGGCAGGCCGCCGGCTTGGCGTACCAAGCCGGCAAGTGCGGGAGCCGTCGCGTCGCGCACCTGACCGACGGCCAGCTCGGCGGTGTCCGGCGGCACCACCTCGTCGCCGGTCGAGCAGATCCCGACCAGGGGACGACGGTGCACGTCGACGCGCGTCACACCTGCGGCGGCAAGCATGCCCAGGTCCGGAGCCCGCAGCGGCCGTCCGGCCGGAGCCAGCAGCTGACCGACCGCGACGTCGTCGTCTGCCTCCACCAGGCCGTCGCCGGGCGCGGCCGGCCTGACCACCTCGACGGTGCCGGGCAGCGTCTGCTGGGTGTACTCCACCATGACGACCGCGTCGGCACCCTCGGGCATGACCCCACCGGTCGGCATCGACACCGCGGTGCCGGTCCGTACGACCACGTCAGGGGCGGTGCCCATGCTGACCGCCCCGACGACGTCGAGGTAGGCCGGCAACCCGTCGGAGACGCCGTAGGTGTCCGCGGCGCGCACGGCGTAGCCGTCAACGGTGGACCGGGCGAAGCCGGGTAGGGGGTGCCGCGCCACGAGGTCCTCGGTCGGTACCCGGCCGAGGGCATCGATCAGCCCGACCTGCTCGGGCTCGGTGGGGCGGACGCTCGGCAGGGACGCCAGCGCCTCGGCGACCGTACGGGTGCGGAAGAACTCGCGCCCGGGCACGCCGCCGTCCTTCCCTGGTCTCGAAGCGCCGGTCAGGACTTCGGGTGCGCCCGGGCGGCAGTGCCGCCTCGCTGCAACCCGAGAACGCTCGCGACCGGGCCTAGCGCGACCTGCCCGAGTCCGCAGATCGACGTCTTGCGCAGCGTGCGCTCGAGCTCCAGTAGGCGGCCCGTCCCGTCGTCGTCCAAGCCGGCGCCGGCCAGCGCCTCGGTGAGGATCTCGTGCGCCTTGTGCGTGCCCACCCGACACGGGACGCATTTGCCGCAGGACTCGTTGCGGAAGAACCGCAAGATGTTCGTAGCCGCGGCCAGCACGTCGGTGCCCTCCGCCAGGACTACCAGCGCGCCGGAGCCGAGCATGGACCCGGCCTCCGCGACGGTGTCGAAGTCGAGCGGCACGTCCAGGCTGTCAGGCCCGAGGAAGTTCGACGACGCCCCGCCGGGCTGGATCGCGGCCAGGTCGGCACCACCGTCCACGCCGCCGGCCAGGTCGAGAAGCTGGCGCGCGGTGGTGCCCATGGGCACGCAGTAGACCCCCGGTCGAGCTACGTGACCAGACACCGCGAAGAACTTGAGCCCGACCGAGTCGCCGGCCCCTTGATCTCGCCACCACTGCGCTCCCCGCTCGACGATCACCGGGACGTCGGCGAGCGTCTCGACCGAGTTCATCAGCGTGGGCAGCCCCCACAGTCCGAAGACGCCGGGGAAGGGTGGCTTGTTGCGCGGCTCGCCCCGGTGACCTTCCATGCACTCGAGGAGCGCGGACTCTTCGCCGAGGATGTAGCCGCCCGGTGAGACGAAGACGTCGACCTGCAACCGCCTTCCGCTCCCCAGCACGTCGTCGCCGAGCAAGCCGTCGGCCCGGAGCCGGTCGATCTCGTCGCGTACCTGGTCGGCTTCCGGGCCGTACTCGTGGCGAATAAAGACGAACCCTTCCTCGGCGCCCACGACGACCATGCCCAACAACAGACCCTCGAGCACGAGATGTGGCTGGTCGGCGAGAATCTGGCGGTCCTTGAACGTGCCTGGCTCGGACTCGTCGGCGTTGCAGACGACGTACTTGGGCAGACGTTCCTGAGCCGCCACCAGCTCCCACTTGCGGCCAGTCGGGAAGCCCGCCCCACCCATGCCGCGCAGTCCGGAGTCCTGCAGGGCCTGAACGACGTGTGCGGCATCCACGGCGCCGGACAGCAGCGCCCGTAGAGCCCGGTAGCCGCGCGCCGGAGTCGAGCTGTCCTCGGCGCTGTACGGGTCGTTGGGCCACGGCTCGCGACGACGGTGCGCCTGGACGGGCTCTTCTTCGGCGCTGCGAACACGGGCTCGGGCGACCAGGTCGTCGACGTCGTCGACGCGTCCCGGTGTCTCGTTGACGGCCAAGGCCGGGGCGTTGTCGCAGCGGCCGAGGCACGACACCTCGACGAGCTCGACGTCGGCGTCGTCGCCGTACTCCCGGCGGACGGCGGCGATCCGGGCGTCGGATCCCCGCAGCCAGCAGGACAGGTCGTGGCACACGTGCAGCGCCACCTGCGGCGGAGGCTCGGTGCGGAAGTGGGGGTAGAACGAGACGAGCCCCTGAATCTCATACAGGGGGCGGCTGGTGTTCCGCGCCAGCGATACGAGCTCCTCGCGGGGGAGCCACCCGAGCCGTTCCTGGATGGCGTTCAATGCGGGGATCAGACTCGGCCCGGGGAACCTGCCGTTGCGCGCCTCGGCGCCGGGCACCGGCGGCCGGCTTCCCGTGACACCCCGCCTCGCCCCCGGGTCGACTGCTCCGTTCCCGCTCATGCTCCGCCTCGGCGACGGACACCTGGTCCGAGCCCGCTCATATCCTCGCCTCGGTCAACGGCTCGATCGCGACCGCGCAGAACTTGTACTCCGGGATCTTGCCCACCGGGTCGATCTCGTCGATCGTCAGCAGATTGGCGGCTGCCTCGCGGAAGTGGAACGGAATGAAGCAGTTGCCGGGGGCCTCCCGGTCGGACACCCGCACATGCAGCGTGATGCTGCCTCGGCGGGAGCGCACCCGGGCCATCTCCCCGTCGCGGACACCGATGCGCGCGGCGTCGTCGGCGTGCAGGTAGACCTCGGCGCGCGGCGCGATCGTGTCCAGGGCGTACGA
>DASQNB010000050.1:0-11021 GCA_035645175.1 Geodermatophilus sp. | reverse complement strand
CTCGTCGAGGGTGGGCAGCCCGTCGCAGATGCGCAGCTCGACGGTGCCGAAGTCCGGGTGCGGGCGGATGTCCCACCACACCTCGCGGACGCTCTCGATGGCGTGCGTGGAGATCAGCGTCTCCATGTACTCCTCGAAGCGCTCCCAGCCCGAGAGCTGGTAGGGCAGGCCGGCGGTCGGCATCCCCTCGAAGACCTTGGAGCGGGCCGAGGCCAGCCCGGTGTCGCAGCCCACCCAGAACGGGGAGGACGCCGACAGCGCGAGGAAGTGCGGCACGTACTGGGTGAGCGCGTTGACGATCGGGATGACCTTGTCCGGCGAGCGGACGCCGACGTGCACGTGGACGCCGAAGATCTGCAGCCGCCGGGCCAGCCACTGCATCTTCTCGACCAGCTGCAGGTAGCGCTCCTTGGGCGAGATCTGCTGCGTCTGCCAGTCGGTGATCGGGTGGGTGCCGGCGCACATCAGGCCCAGACCGCGGCGCTCGGCGGCCGCCGCGACCTCGGCGACGGTGCCGGCCAGGTCGGCCTTGGCCTCGGCGACGGTGGTGCAGACGCCGGTGATGACCTCGATGGTCGACTGGAGCAGCTCGTGCTTGGCCTTGGGGTGCTCCTCGGCGCCCTCGGGCCGGATCTCCTGGAGGATCTCGACGGCGCCGGAGGTCAGCTGCCGGGTCTGCAGGTCGACGAGCTGCAGCTCCCACTCGACGCCGAGGCTGGCTCGCTCGGAGGACCGGAACGGGATCTGCACCCTGGAGAGTCTAAGAGGACCCCGTCCTCCTCACGCCTCGCCAGCTCGGCGCGAGCCTCTGGACGGGGCCGCGCCTGCCCCCAGCCCCCCGCGGTCCCGTCTGCTACGGGCGGGCCGCCGTCCCGGCCGCCGGGGGAGCCGCCGCCACCAGGTCGTCTCCCGGGGACGACGGCCGCGGCAGCCACCGGGCGGCGGGCACCCGCTCCCGCACCGCCGCGACCGCGCCGCGGCCGTACCGGTCGTCGTCCACCAGCGTGCTGCACAGGTCTCGGCCGACGACGAACACCGCGCGGCCGTCCTGCGTCGGCAGCGCGGCCTCGACCCGCTCCCACGGGACGGCGTGCACGTCGCCGTCGCTGTCGCGGTGGGCCAGCTCCCGCTCCCCCACGACGAGGGCGACCCGCTCCTCCCGCGAGAACAGCCGGGCCAGCAGCGACGGGCGGAAGGCCCGGCCGGACGGCAGGTGCGCCTGCACCGCGCAGACGGAGCGCCGCTCGACCGGCGCCCCGGGCCCCTCGTAGGCGGCGTCCTCGGGCACGGCGAGCACCGCCGTCGTCACGGTGGCGCGCAGGGCGGCCGCGACCCGCTCGGAGCCCGTCGTCCGCCAGGCCTCGAGCACGTCCTGCACCGGGCGGAACGGCAGGCCGCCGACCGCGCAGTAGGCCGCGTCGGCCAGCTCGGACTCGACCACCGCGCGCTCGTCGGCGTCCAGCTCCTCGGCGAAGCCCTCGACGGCGTGCGCCAGCTCGGCGGGCGTCGGGCCGGTCTCGCCCAGCTCCGTGTAGGCCGCCCAGAGCAGGCCGGCCACCTCACCCTCCTGGCCGGTGCGGGCGTCGACGACGACGGCGACCTCGCGGCGGTCGGCGGAGAGGTCGATGGCCATCGAGTCGACGGAGTAGCTCAGGCCGCGGGCGAGGCGGGCGGTGTCGCGCAGCCGCTCCTTGAGCACCTCGACGCCGATGGTGAGGGCCGGGTCCGAGGCGCCGCCGGCGGTCAGCAGCAGGCCGACGCCGGACAGGCCGGCGCGGGTCCACACCGGTCCGGTCTGCGGCCGGGACGCGGGGACCGGGCGCCGGGGCCGGGGGCCGGCCGGCAGCGGGAGCCGCAGGCCGGGAGGCAGCGGGCCGGAGACCCACAGCGCGGCGTTGCCGCGGACGAACCAGCGGCGGGCGTGCGCCCGCACGGTGTCCTCGGTGAGGTACTCCGGGCCCGGCCCGGCGGCCAGGACCAGGCCCGGGCCGGTCAGCCCGAAGCGGGCCGCCCACAGCGCACCCATCGCCGAGTGCGACGTGCCGCAGCTCTCCGCCTGCAGGACGCCGACCTCGAGGTCCATCCGCTCGGTCGGCAGGTCGGACAGCGCGCGGCACACGCCCTCGAGGAACGCACCGACCGCCTCGGGCCGGCCGGTGGCGCTGAAGGTGGTGGTGTCGACGTCGGTGACCGCGGTGCAGCGCAGGTGCGTGCGGGGCAGCGCGCTCATGGCGAGGTGCTCGACGAGGTGGGTCACCTCGATCGTCGCGAACGTCTCGTCGCGCAGTCCCACGCCGAAGACGAGGGCGGCGGTGGTCCGCGCCGGGCCGTCCGCCGCGAAGACCGGGACGCCGTCGATGTCGATGCGCTGCACCCCGACACAGTCGGCGCCCCACCCCCGGGCCTCCAGCGGACACGCCCGCAACGGGACGGGTGGGGTCCGTGTGCCGCCTCACGGTCGAGCCCGCTGCGCTAGCGTCCCCGCGTGAGTGCACCCCCGACCAGCGACCCCGTCACCCTGGCCGCCCGCGCGGCCGACGACCTGACCGGCGCGCTCGGCAGCGGCCACGAGGTGGCCGTCGTCATGGGGTCGGGCTGGGCACCGGCCGCCGACGCCTTCGGCGCCGTCGAGGGCAGCGTCGGCATCGGGGAGCTGCCCGGCTTCGCCGCCCCGACCGCGGTGGGCCACGGCGGGGAGGTCCGCTCGGTGCGGGTGGGCGACCGGCGGGTGCTGCTCTTCCTCGGCCGCACCCACCTCTACGAGGGCCGCGGCGTGGAGCCGGTGGTGCACGGCGTCCGGACGGCGGCCGCGGCCGGCGTGCGCACCGTCGTCCTCACCAACGCCGCGGGCGGGCTGGCCCCCGACCACCGGGTCGGCCAGGCGGTGCTGATCAGCGACCACCTGAACCTGACCGCCCGCTCCCCGCTGGTCGGCGCCACGTTCGTCGACCTCACCGACCTGTACTCGGCGCGGCTGCGGTCGCTGGCGCGCGAGCTCGACCCGTCGCTGACCGAGGGCGTCTACGCGGCGCTGCCCGGGCCGCACTACGAGACGCCGGCCGAGATCCGGATGCTGCGCACCATGGGCGCGGACCTGGTGGGCATGTCGACGGCGCTGGAGGCGATCGCGGCGCGGGCCGCCGGTGTGGAGGTGCTGGGCCTGTCGATGGTCACCAACGCCGCGGCCGGCATCACCGGGGAGAAGCTCGACCACCAGGAGGTCCTCGCGGCGGGCCGGGCGGCGGCGGGCCGGCTGGGCGAGTTCCTGGTGCAGTTCACCCGGCGGCTGGCATGAGCGGTCCCGTGCTGGTGACCGGCGCGGCCGGGCGGATCGGCACGGTGCTGCGCGGCGGGCTGCCCGAGCGCGGCTGGGCGCTGCGCTCGCTGGACGTCGTCCCGCTGACCGACACCCGCCCGGGCGAGGAGCACCTCGTCGCCGACGTCACCGACCTCGCGGCGATGACCGCTGCTGCCGAGGGCGCGGGCGCCGTCGTCCACCTGGCCGGCATCTCCGGCGAGTCGACGTGGGCGGCGGTCTCGCACGCCAACATCGAGGGCACGTACTGCGTGCTGGAGGCGGCGCGGCAGGCCGGCGTCCCCCGGGTGGTGCTGGCGTCGAGCAACCACGCCACCGGCTTCACCCCGCGCCCGGAGTCCGGCCTGCTGCGCGAGTCCGACGCCCCGCCACGGCCGGACACCTTCTACGGGGTGTCCAAGGTGGCGATGGAGGCGCTGGGCTCGCTGTACGTCGACCGGTACGGCCTGGACGTGGTGTGCCTGCGCATCGGCAGCGCCTCTCCCGAGCCGGCGACGACCCGCCAGCTCGCCACCTGGCTCTCCCCCGCCGACCAGGTGGGGCTCGTCGACGCCGCGCTGCGGGCGCCGTCCCCCGGCTTCGCGGTCGTCTGGGGCGTCTCGGCCAACACCCGCAACTGGTGGGACCTCACCGCCGCCCGGGCGCTGGGCTACGACCCGCAGGACGACGCCGAGCCGTTCGCCGAGGCTCTGGTGGAGGTGTACGGCGAGCCCGACCCGGCCGACCCGGTGCACGCCCGCGTGGGCGGCGAGTACACGCTCCCGTCGTTCGACGCCGAGCACGTCGGGGCCCGGGAGTGAGCCTGCTGGAGACGGCCCGGGAGTGGGCCGACGCCGACCCGCACGACGGCGACCGCGCGGAGATCGAGGCGCTCGTCGAGGCGGCCCCCACCGATCCCCGGGCCCACGCCGAGCTGGAGCGCCGGTTCGCCGGGCCGCTGGCCTTCGGCACCGCCGGGCTGCGCGGCCCGCTGCGCGCCGGGCCGGCCGGGATGAACGCCGCCGTGGTCACCCGCGCGGCGGCGGGCCTGGGCCGCTGGCTGGCCGACACCGGGCACACGGGCGGTGGCGTGGTGATCGGCTTCGACGCCCGCCGCCGGTCCGACGAGTTCGCCCGCGTCTCGGCCGCGGTGCTGACCGCGCAGGGGTTCGCCGTCCAGGTGCTGCCGCGGCCACTGCCGACGCCGGTGCTCGCCTTCGCCGTCCGGCACCTCGGCTGCGCGGCCGGGGTGATGGTCACCGCCAGCCACAACCCGCCCGACGACAACGGCTACAAGGTCTACCTCGGCGACGGCGCCCAGCTGGTGCCGCCGGCCGACCGCGAGATCGAGGCGGCGATCGCCGCCGTCGGGCCGGCGCGCGAGGTGCCGACGTCCGACGACTGGCTGACCCTCGGGGACGACGTCGAGGACGACTACGTCGCCGCCGTCGTGCGGGCCCTGGATCCCTCCACGGTGCCGGCGATCGTGCGGCAGGGGCTGACCGTCGCCTACACCGCGATGCACGGGGTGGGCGCCGCGACGACGCGAGCGGTGTTCGCCGCGGCGGGTCTCGCGCCGCCGGTGAGCGTGCCCGAGCAGGACTCCCCCGACCCGGCGTTCCCGACCGTCGCCTTCCCCAACCCGGAGGAGCCGGGCGCGGTCGACCTGCTGCAGGGGCTGGCCTCCCGGCTGGACGCCGACGTGGCGATCGCCGAGGACCCCGACGCCGACCGCTGCTCGGTCGTCTGCAACGGCCGGCAGCTCACCGGCGACGAGGTGGGCGGGCTGCTCGCCGACTGGCTGCTGCGCCGCGGGGTGCGCGGCACGTACGCGGCGTCGCTGGTGAGCGGCTCGCTGCTGCACGCGCTGGCCGGGGCGCACGGCGTCCGGTTCGCCGAGACGCCGACCGGCTTCAAGTGGATCGTCCGCGCCGGGTCGGACGACCAGCCGCTGGTGTTCGGCTACGAGGAGGCGCTGGGCTACGCCGTCGCGCCCGACGTCGTGAAGGACAAGGACGGCGTCTCCGCCGCGCTCGCCGTCGCGCTGCTGGCCGCGGAGCTGAAGGCGACCGGGCGCACGCTGACCGACCGGCTCGACGAGCTCGCGGTGGAGCACGGGCTGTTCGCCACCGGGCAGCTGTCGGTGCGGGTCGAGGACCTGTCGCGGATCGGCGCGATGATGGCGCGGCTGCGCTCGTCGCCACCCTCCCGCCTGCTGGGCCGGGAGGTGGCCGCGTCCGACCTGCTCGACGAGACCCCCGCCGTGGACGCCGTCCGGCTGCTCGGGGACGGCGTCCGGGTGATCGTGCGGCCCAGCGGCACCGAGCCCAAGCTCAAGGCGTACCTGGAGACCGTCGTCCCGGTGCACGACGACGCCGGGATCATCGCGGCCCGCGGCCGGGGGGCCGACGAGCTCGACCAGCTGCGCGCCGAGATGTCGACGGCCCTGGGGCTGTAGTGGAGGTCCGGGCGCTGGTCTTCGACGTGTTCGGCACCGTCGTCGACTGGCGCGGCGGGGTCGCCCGCGAGGTGCGCCGGCTGCTGGGCCCGGCGGTGGACGCGGCCGCGTTCGCCGACGACTGGCGCGGGCGGTACGTGCCGTCGATGGAACGGGTCCGCTCCGGCGAGCTGCCGTGGACGCCGCTGGACGCCCTGCACCGCTCCTCCCTGGACGACGTGCTGGCCGACGCCGGCCTGGCCTCGGTGCCGCCGGGCCTGCAGGAGGAGCTGGTGCTCGCCTGGCACCGGCTGGACCCGTGGCCCGACGTGCTGCCCGGCCTGACCCGGCTGGCGCGCTCGCACGTGCTGGCGCCGCTGTCCAACGGCAACATCGCGCTGCAGGTGGACCTGGCGCGCCGGTCGGGGCTGCCGTGGGACTGCGTGCTGGGCGCCGAGGTCGTGCAGCACTACAAGCCCGACCCGGAGGTCTACGACTCCGCGCCGCGGCTGCTGGCGGTGCCGCCGTCCTCGGTGCTCATGGTCGCCGCACACCTCGACGACCTGGCTGCCGCGCGGGCGCGGGGGCTGCGGACGGCCTACGTGCACCGGCCCGACGAGTTCGGCGGCCGGGACGTGCCGCCGTCCACCGACCCGGACGCCGACCTGTCGGTGGCCTCCTTCACGGAGCTGGCCGACCGCCTCGGCGTCTGAGCTGGCGTTTCGCCAATGAGGCCCCTCCGGCTGAGCCGCCGTCACCCGTTCGGACACGAGTCGGTCACGCGATGTGGCGGGCGTCACGCTGGGTGATAACGTTCCGGCGCTCCGGGCCGGTACACAACCCAGAAGGACCCCACTTGATGCGACAGGGCCACTCGTACGACGCCACCGCGCGCCCGCGCCTCGGCCGATCCCGACCGGTGATCGGCCTGGCCGCCGCCACGCTGACCCTCGCCGCCTGCGGCGGTGGCGGTGGCGGTGGCGGGGAGGACGCCGCCGCGGCCTACCCGGACGGCGACATCACGGTCGTGGTGCCGTTCTCGGCCGGCGGGCCGACGGACACGGTGACCCGGCTGATCGCGGAGCCGATGAGCGAGGAGCTCGGTCAGCCGATCGTCGTCCAGAACGTCGAGGGCGCCGGCGGCACGATCGCGGCCGGCGAGGTCGCGGCGGCCGAGCCGGACGGCTACACCGTCCTGATGCACCACATCGGCATGTCGACGGCGCCGTCGCTGTACAGCGACCTGCCCTACGCGCCGCTGGAGGACTTCAAGACGGTCGGGCTGGTCACCGAGGTCCCGATGACGATCGTCGCCCGCAGCGACCTCGAGCCCACCACGCTCGAGGAGCTGGTCGCGTACGTCCAGGAGAACCAGGACACCGTCACGATCGCCAACGCCGGCGTCGGGGCCGCCTCGCAGCTGTGCGGGCTGCTGTTCCAGAGCGCCACGGACACGACCCTCACCGAGGTGCCCTACGAGGGGACCGGCCCGGCGCTGAACGACCTGGTGGCCGGGGAGGTCGACATCATGTGCGACCAGACCACGAACACCACCGGCCAGATCCAGGCCGGTGAGATCAAGGGCTACGCCGTGACCACCCCGGAGCGGGTGCAGAGCCTCCCCGACCTGCCCACCACCGAGGAGGCGGGTCTGCCCGACCTCCAGGTCGGCGTGTGGCACGGGCTCTACGTCCCGGCCGAGACCCCGGACGCGATCGTCGAGGAGCTCACCGCGGCCCTCCAGGTGGCCCTGGCCGACCAGAACGTGATCGACCAGCTGGCCGAGCTGGGCGCCACGCCGTCCCCCGAGGAGGAGGCGACCCCGGAGGCGCACACCGAGCAGCTGCAGTCCCAGATCGAGCTCTGGCAGCCGATCATCGAAGAGGCCGGCGTCTCCGCGGACTGACCACCGACGACGGTGGGGCGGCACCCCCGCCCCACCGTCGTCCTCGATCCGTGAGGGATCCCCGACCGTGAACATGCAGAGAGCCCGCAAGGACCTGCTGGCGGGCGCGGTGTTCGCCGGCTTCGGCCTGGCCTTCGCCATCACCTCCACGACCTACGACATCGGCACTCCGTTGCGCATGGGGCCCGGGTTCTTCCCGCTGGTCCTCGGCGGGATCCTGGTCGTGCTGGGCGTCTCCATCGCCGTCAAGGGGTTCGTCGCAGGCGAGGGTGGTGAGATCGGCAACGTCCCCTGGCGGGCGCTCGTGCTGCTCGTCGCCGCCATCCTGTTCTTCGGGTTCACGGTGCGTGACCTGGGGTTGGTGCCTGCGCTCTTCGTGACGGTCCTGCTGGCCGGGTTGGCCGGTCGCAGCGCCCGCGTGATCCCGGCCGTGGTGATCGCCGTCAGCCTCACGGCCCTGAGCGTGCTGATCTTCGTCGTGCTCCTGCAGCTGCGGCTGCCGCTCGTCGGCCCCTGGCTGGGGGGCTGACCGCCCGATGGGTGTCCTCGAGAGTCTCGGGCTCGGGTTCGAGACGGCGTTCACGCCGGTCAACCTGCTCTTCTGCCTCATCGGCGTCGCTCTCGGCACCGCGGTCGGCGTGCTGCCCGGCATCGGGCCGACCGCCACCATGGCCATGCTCCTGCCGATCACCTTCGGCTTCGACCCGGTGACCTCGCTGATCATGCTGGCCGGCATCTACTACGGCGCCCAGTACGGCGGGTCGACGACGGCCATCCTGATCAACCTGCCCGGCGAGTCGTCCGCCGCCGTGACCGCGATCGACGGGCACGAGATGGCCAAGCAGGGCCACGCCGGCAAGGCGCTGGCGACCGCGGCACTCGGCTCCTTCTTCGCCGGCACCGTGGCCACCGTCTTCGTGGCGCTCCTCGCCAATCCCATCGCCGACGTCGCGCTGAACTTCGGGCCGGCCGAGTTCTTCTCCCTCATCGTGCTCGGCCTCATCGCGTCCATCACGCTGGCGAGCGGCTCGACGCTCAAGGCGCTGGCCATGATCGTGCTGGGCCTGGCGCTGGGCACCGTCGGCCAGGACATCGCCACCGGGGCGCCGCGCTTCACGTTCGGGCAGCGAGAGCTGTTCGGCGGTCTGGAGTTCGTCTCGCTGGCGGTCGGGCTCTTCGGCGTCGCCGAGATCCTCCGCAACCTGGAGGGCTCCATGACCCGGTCGGTCATGGTGAAGAAGGTCGAGAACCTCTGGCTGACCAAGGAGGACTTCCGCCGCATCCGGATGCCCGTGCTGCGCGGCACGGCCCTGGGCTCCGCGCTCGGCGTCCTCCCCGGCGCGGGCCACGTCCTCGCGTCGTTCATCTCCTACTCGACGGAGAAGCGCGCCTCCAAGCGTCCCCAGGAGTTCGGCAAGGGTGCCATCGAGGGCGTCGCGGGACCGGAGTCGGCCAACAACGCCGCGGCGCAGACCTCCTTCATCCCGCTGCTCACCCTCGGTCTGCCGTCCAACTCGATCATGGCGCTGCTGATCGGGGCGCTGCTCATCCAGGGCATCGTCCCCGGCCCGGAGGTGATCAACGACGAGCCGGAGCTGTTCTGGGGCCTGATCGTCTCGTTCTGGATCGGCAACCTGTTCCTGGTGCTGCTGAACCTGCCGCTGATCGGGCTGTGGGTGAAGATGCTCGCCATCCCGTACCGGGTGCTGTTCCCCGCGATCATCGCCTTCGCGGCCATCGGCACGTACTCGATCAGCCTCAACGCCTACGACGTCTACGCGATCGCCTTCTTCGCCGTCCTCGGCTACGTCCTGATCAAGCTGGGCTGCGAGCCGGCACCGCTGCTGCTGGGCTTCATCCTGGGGCCGCTGCTGGAGCGCTACCTGCGCCGGGCCCTGACGATCTCGCAGGGCGATGCGACGGTCTTCCTCACCCGGCCGCTGTCGCTGACCCTGCTCATCCTCGCCGTCGTCGCCTTCGTCGTCGCCGTCCTGCCGACGGTGCGCCGCAAGCGCGAGGTCGTCTTCGAGGAGGAGGACTGACCGGACCCCCTGCCCCCCACCACTCGTAGAAGGACCCCGTCCTCCCCACCCTTCGCACGCTCAGGGCGGGCCCTGGGACGGGGCCTGCGGGACCCTGCAGGGGGCCGGGCGCCGTCGGGCCGGCGCCGCTGGTGGTCAGCCGCGGACGGCGGCGAGCACAGGAGCCAGCGAAGCCTTCAGCTCCAGTCCGATGCCGGGCGCGTCCGGGAGGCGCACGTGGCCGTCCTCGATCGGGTGGCCGTCCGCGAACCCGCCGAAGGGCGCGAAGATGCCGGGGTAGGACTCGGCGCCGTGCAGGTGGAACGCCGAGGCGATGGACAGGTTGAACTGGTGGCCGCCGTGCGGGACGCAGCGGTCGGGGTTCCAGCCCGAGTCGAAGAGCATCGCCACGGTCCGCCGGAACTCGGTGAGCCCGTAGCTCAGCGCCGGGTCCATCTGCAGGATGTCGCGGTCGGGGCGCAGCCCGCCGTAGCGGATGAGGTTGCGGGCCTCCTGGAAGGACAGCAGGTTCTCCCCCGTCGCCAGCGGGCCCTCGTACCGCTCGGCCAGCAGGCGCAGCTCCTCGTGGTCCAGCGGGTCCCCGGCCTCCTCGTACCAGCGCAGGGGGTAGGCGCTGAGCGCGTCGGCGTAGGCCAGGGCCTGGTCGAGCGTGAACCGCCCGTTCGCGTCGACCGCGAGGTCGCAACCCTCGGGCAGGACCGCGAGGACGGCCTCGATGCGCCGCACGTCCTCGTCCAGCGGAGCGCCGCCGATCTTCATCTTCACCGTGCGGTAGCCCATGTCCAGGTAGGAGCGCATCTCCTCCTGCAGGGCCTCGATCCCCCGCCCCGGGTAGTAGTAGCCCCCGGCGGCGTACACCCAGACCTGCTCGACGGGTGACGCCGGCGTGCGCGGGTCACGGGCCCGGTCGCTGAGCAGCCGGTACAGCGGGACGCCGGCCAGCTTGGCGGCGAGGTCCCAGGAGGCCATGTCCAGGATCCCCATGGCGACCGCCCGGTCGCCGTGGCCGCCGGGCTTCTCGTCGCGCATGGCGGCACGCCAGATGAGCTCCGGGTCCAGGTCGCCGTGCTCGCCGATCAGGGTCTCCGGCGCAGCCTCCCGGACCCGAGGGATGATCCGCTCGCGCAGCAGGCCGCCCTGCGCGTACCGCCCGTTGGAGTTGAAGCCGTACCCGACCACCGGCTCCCCGTCACGCACCTCGTCGGTGACGATCGCGAGGACGCTGACGTTCATCTTCGAGAAGTTGATGAACGCGTTGGACATGTCCGCCTCGATGGGGACGGTCTGCTCACGGATGTCGACGATGCGCACGGACCCCAACCTCTCCCAGGACGAGGTCGT
>DASQNB010000049.1:0-2520 GCA_035645175.1 Geodermatophilus sp. | reverse complement strand
GGGCTCCTAGCCTGGCCGGGTGCCGTCCAGCCATGCCCACGACCACGGTGCCCACAGCCACGGTCCGGACCCGGATGCGCCACCGCCGAGCCCGGAGGTCCTCACCCGCCGGCGGCGCGCGGTCTGGCTGATGCTCCTGCTGCTGGTGCCGGTCGGGCTGGCCACGATCGTCGGGCTGGTGGTGCTCTGGCCCGGCGACGAGCCGACCCGCGCCGAGCAGGCCGCGGAGCTCTACCTCCCCCCGGGCACCACCTATCCCGAGGGGCGGGTCTCCGCCGTCGAGCCGTTCGACTGCTCGCTGCCCGGCAGTGAGGGCCAGCCGGCGCAGCAGCTGACCTGCGCCACCGTCGTGGTCGAGGTGCTCGACGGGGACGGCGCGGGGGAGTTCCAGCAGCTCGAGATCCCGGCGGAGGTCTACGCCGCCGGCATGGAGGAGGGCGACGTCCTCGTCCTCACCCGCGACCCGGCGGCGGAGGGCGGCGCGGGGTACGCCTTCTACGACTACGACCGGGACGTGCCGATCGTCGCCCTCACCGTCGCCTTCGCCGTCGTGACCGTGGCCGTGGCCCGGCTGCGCGGTCTGGCCGCGCTGGTCGGGCTGGTGTTCGCCTTCTTCGTGATGCTGCAGTTCATGCTGCCCGGCCTGCTCGGCGACTCCTCGCCCACGCTGGTCAGCCTGGTCGGGTCGGCGGCGATCATGTTCGTCGTCCTCTACCTGGCGCACGGGTTCTCCGCCCGGACGACGACGGCGCTGGTCGGCACCCTGTTCGGGCTCACGCTGGTGGCCGTCCTCGGTGCGGTGGCGGTGGCCACGGCGCGGCTGACCGGGCTGACCAGCGAGGAGACGACCACGCTGAACCAGTTCGACCCGGCCATCGACTTCTCCGGCCTGGTGCTCGCCGGCGTCGTCGTCGCCGGGCTCGGCGTGCTCAACGACGTGACGATCACCCAGGCCTCGGCGATCTGGCAGCTGCACGAGGTCGACCCGCGCATGACCTGGAGCGAGTTGTACCGCCGCGGGATGGCGGTCGGCCGCGACCACATCGCCTCGACCGTCTACACGATCGTCTTCGCCTACGCCGGGGCCTCGCTGCCGCTGCTCATGCTCTTCGAGGTCTACGCCCAGCCGTGGGACGTCGTCCTGACCTCCTCCGCGCTGGCCGAGGAGGTGATCCGCACGCTGGTCGGCTCGATCGCGCTCGTCCTCGCCGTCCCGGTGACCACGGCGGCCGGCGCGTTCTTCGCCAAGGCCGCCGGCACCGCGGCCGGTGCGGCCACCGAGCGGCGGGTGACCGCCCTGCGCACCCGGTTCGCCCGGTGAGCCACGCTGTGCCGGTGACACCCGACCTGCTCACCGCCGCCCGCGCCGCCTCTGGCTTCATGCCCGACGACGAGGGGACGGCGCTGTACGAGGCCGCCCGCACCGTCGCCGTCCCCGGGCCGCTGCTGGAGGTGGGCAGCTGGATGGGCCGCTCGGCGCTGTACCTGGCCGCCGCCGCGCGCGAGACCGGCCGGCAGGTGGTCACCGTCGACCACCACCGGGGCTCGGAGGAGCACCAGCCCGGGTGGGAGTACCACGACCCGTCGCTCGTCGACCCTGCCGTCGGGTTGCTCGACACCCTGCCGCGCTTCCGCCGCACCATCGCCGACGCCGGCGCCGAGGACGTCGTCGTCGCCGTGGTCACCCGCTCGGAGATCCTCGCCCCGCTGTGGACGACGCCGCTGGCGCTGCTGTTCCTCGACGGCAGCCACACCGAGGAGTCCGCCCGCCGCGACCAGGACGCCTGGGTGGCCAAGCTGGCCGTCGGCGGCACGCTGGCCATCCACGACGTCTTCCCCGACCCGGCCGACGGCGGGCAGGCCCCCTACGGCGTCTACCGGCGGGTGCTCGCGTCCGGAGAGTTCACCGAGCTGCCCGGCACCGGCTCGCTGCGCCTGCTGCGCAGGCTGCGGTGACCGATCCGCTCGAGGCGGAGCGGGCCGCGGCGCTGGCCCAGATCGCCGCGCTGACCGGTGAGTTCGACGCCGTCGTCGCCGCGTCGAGGTCCTCCAACGCCGACGACGAGCACGATCCGGAGGGCGCGACCATCGCCTTCGAGCGCCAGCAGGTCGCCGCGCTGCTGGCCGCCGCCCGCCATCGCCTCGCCGACGTCGACGCCGCGCTGGCCCGCCGCGCGGAGGGCGGTTACGGGACCTGCGCGGACTGCGGGCGGCCGATCGCGCCCGAGCGGCTGGCGGCCCGCCCCGCCGCGCGCACCTGCATCGACTGCGCCCGCTGAGCGGCTCCGCCCGGAGGAAAACGAGCGGTGGTCGCCAGAGGCGGCCCGATGTCGGCAGGGAGCGAGCCGAGCCGCCGCGTCAGCTGACGTACCTGCGGGCGGTGGAGGTCCGCTGGGCGTGCTCGAGCGCGGCGAAGCGGGCCTCGGCGTGGGCGGGGAGCACCCGCCGCTCGCGCACCACCCACGGCAGCCCGCGCGCCGCGGCGAGCAGGCCCTGGGCGGTGACGCGGTCGCGCGGGAG
>DASQNB010000048.1:0-2647 GCA_035645175.1 Geodermatophilus sp. | reverse complement strand
CGAGGTGGCCGGGGGCTGGCTGGACGAGGACTACCGGATCCGGGACACCACCGGCCGGCTGGTCGCGCAGAGCCGCCAGCTGGCCCGCATGCCGCGCTGACGCCTCGGCCGTTCGCAGTCCCGGCCGCGGCGGACCCGATGGCGGGCGCTGATCGGCAGGTCGACGTCCGGTTCCTGCCGGCCAGCGCACACGGTCGCTGAGGAGCGACCTCAGCCGTACGGGCGAGGGAGAGTGCCGCCCCGGAGACGGGGCGGCACCCCGGTCAGCGGACCTGGCCGCGGCTCCTCCCGGCGACGCCCTCGGCCACGCCGATCAGCAGGACCGCTGCGACGACGGCCAGCACGAAGCCGATGACGTTCAGTTCCCAGATGCTGCCCGTCCCGAAGAACTGGGCGATGAGGCCGCCGATGAGCGAACCGATCAGCCCCAGTGCCAGGGTGGCGAGGATCCCCAGGTGCTGCTTGCCGGGGACGATGAGGCGGGCGAGGGCTCCGATGACGAGCCCGGCCACGAGAAATCCGATCACGGCACTTCCTCCTGTTGGTGGAACTGGGCCGTACCCGTGCGCGGGACGGCGATGCGGGATGTGATCGAGGTATCGGTCACCGAACCGGCTGTTCACCCGTCCGGAGCGGTGTCATCACCCGGTCAGGCTGCGGCCGAGGCCGCCGGGGGGAACAGTTCGGTGCAGCACGTCGGCGAGCGGGCGCCGGGAGCCGTGTCGCGACCGCGCGGCCCTCGGAGCGGTCAGCCCCGCGTGAGCAGGGCCCGGCCGAGCGCGGTGCCCGACGTCCAGGCGGCCTGCACCTTCGACGGCGCCGACCACCCGTCGCCGCAGACCCCGATCCCGTCGGCGAGGCCGAACGGCTCGGACCGGGCCTCGGCGGGACGGGCGTAGGTCCAGCGGTGCACCGTCGTCCACTCCGGGGGGACGTCGACGCCCAGCGCGCGGCCGACCGCGGCGGCCACCGGGCCGGTGGCGGCGTCCGGGTCCTCGAGGTGCGCGGCGGCGAGCTCGGCGGTGGTGTGGGCCACCAGCACCGGCGCGCCGTCCCCGCGCCGGTCGCCGTCGTCGGCCACCCAGGTGACCGCCGGGTCGTCGTGGACGAAGGCGCCGTGCAGGTCGGCCGGCCAGTGGCGCCGCGACCAGCCGAGGACGACGGCCAGCGACGGCTCCCACGGCCGGTCGTCGAGCAGCCGGCCGGCGGTGGCCGGGTCGAGCAGCCGCCGGGCCTGCGGGTCGGGCATGGCGAGGACGACGGCGGGCACGTCCTCGCCGTCCACCTGCGGGCCGGGGCCGACCGTGGCGACCGTGCGCCCGCTCTCGACGTCCAGCCCCGCGGCGAGGTCGGCCACCAGCGAGCGCGTCCCACGCGGCGCGGCGTAGCGGACCGGGCCCGTGGTGGTCGACCGCAGACCCTCGGGACCGGCCACGGCGAAGGTGTCGGTCCAGGGGCGGGCCAGGCCGCGGTCGACCCAGTCCCGGACCACTGCGGCGAAGGGCGAGCCCTCCTCGGCGGTCAGGTAGGAGGCGCCGAGGTCGACCGTCCGGTCGTGCAGCGTGCGCGAGGCCATCCGCCCGCCGGGCCGGCGGCCGCGGTCGAGCACGCGGACGGCGACCCCCGCCTCGGCGAGGACACGGGCGCAGGCGGTGCCGGCGATGCCGCCGCCGACGACGGTGGTGGGGGAGGAGGGCACGCCGACGATCCTGCGGGCTGGACGGCGCGGCCGCCGGGTGGGCGCTTGGCAGGATCGGCGCCGTGCCGACCGCGCCCGTCCCCATCACCGTCCCGGACGATCCACGGGTGGCCGACTTCCGCGACCTCAGGGCCGGTGACCGCCGGCCGGGCACCGAGCGCGGCACCGGCCCGGTGATCGTCGAGGGCGTGCCGGCGGTGGAGCGGCTGCTGGCCTCGCCGTACCGGGTGCGGGCGGTGCTCGGCGTCCCCGGCCGGGTTGCCGCGCTGGACCTGCCCGAGGGGGTTCCGGCCTACGAGGCGGACGAGTGGGTGCTCTCGGAGGTGATCGGCTTCCGGCTCACCCGCGGGGTGCTGGCCTCGGCCGACCGCCGCCCGCCGGCCGACCTGGGCGCGCTGCTGGCCGGCCCCGACCCGGCCGCACCCCGGCGGCTGGCCGTGCTGGAGGCGCTCAACGACGCGGAGAACCTGGGGTCGATCGCCCGCTCCGCGGTGGCCCTCGGCGTCGACGGGCTGCTGCTGGACCCGCACTGCGCCGACCCGCTCTACCGCCGGTCGGTGCGGGTCTCGATGGGACACGTGCTGTCCCTGCCGTTCGCCGTACTGCCCGACTGGCCCGGCGGACTGGAGCAGCTGCACGACGCCGGCTACCTGACCGTCGCGCTCACCCCGGCCGCCGACGCCGTCGACCTGGCCGAGGTCGACCCCCGGGCGCACCCGCGCACCGCCGTGCTGCTCGCCGGCCCCGATCCCGCCGCACCGCGCCGGCTCGCCGTGCTGGAGGGCCTCAACGACGCGGAGAACCTGGGCTCGATCGCCCGCTCCGCGCTGGCGCTGGGGATCGACGGGCTGCTGCTCGACCCGCGCTGCGCCGACCCGTTCTACCGGCGCTCGGTGCGGGTCTCGATGGGGCACGTCCTGGAGCTGCCGTTCGCCGTTCTGCCCGACT
>DASQNB010000047.1:0-2884 GCA_035645175.1 Geodermatophilus sp. | reverse complement strand
CCGTGCTCGTCGGTGCCGCTGACCATCAGCACCCGGTCGCCGGCCATGCGGTGGTAGCGGCTGAAGACGTCCGAGGGGACGCCGAAGCCGGAGACGTGGCCGATGTGCCGCGGGCCGTTGGCGTAGGGCCAGGCCACGGCGGTCAGGATGTGCCGATCACTCACGTGGCAACAGTACGGAGCGCCGTCCAGCCGGGTCAGTGCTGGCTGGTGCCCGCCGTCGCCGGGGCGTCCGGAGCGCCGCCGGGCACCGGGGTGGTGAGCGCGATCGAGAGCAGGGCCAGGCCGATGACGGCGAGGGTCGCGACACGCGTCCTCGGGCCTGCGGCGGGCGGCTCCGGACGGTGGGCCGGGGCACGGGGCCCCTGGTCGACCCACGCCACGACCGAGGGCGCGCCGGCCAGCAGCAGCTTGCCCACCGGCAGGCCGAGGGCCAGCAGCGCCAGAGCCGGCAGCGGCAGGGCCACCGACAGCGTGTCGAACAGCGGGGACAGCAGCGTGAGCGCCACCAGCGCCCCCACGAGCGCCACCTCCGCGGTGGCCACGGCGGTGTAGACCCGCCGTCCCGACCGGTCGAGCAGCAGCACCCCGCCACCGGCGCACAGCACCACCCAGGCGGCGAGGAGCAGCAGCAGGACCGCCACGACCGGGCCCGCCGGGCGCAGCGGCGACAGCAGCAGGCCGTCCAGCCCGGTCAGCCCGCCGGCCAGCAGCGCCACCGCCTCGGTCACCCCGATGGCGGCGGCGGCCAGCACGGCGGCCGACGGCCGGCGACGGCCGGGGGACGGCGAGGCCGTGCGCGGGGTCTCGCGAGCGTCGAGGACGGTGCTCGCCACGGTGCTGCTCTCCCTGACCGGGGACGACGGTCACCGGTCGGGTCGGCGCGGGCCGCGGACGGCTGGAGGTGCCGGTCGGGTGACCTCACCCCTCCGAGGGGGTCAGTGGCGGGCGATGTTCTCGGCAGCCGACATCCGTCTCCCGGTGGCCATCCGGCTGTGGCTGCGGCCGTACACGAAGTACATGCCGATGCCGAGCAGCATCCAGACGATGAAGCGCAGCCACGTGTCGGTGGGCAGGTTGCTCATCAGCCACAGCGAGGCGAGCGCCGAGACGATCGGCAGCACCGGCACCCACGGCACCCGGAAGGAACGGTGCAGGTCCGGGCGGGTGCGCCGCAGCACCCAGACGCCGACCGACACGAGGAAGAAGGCGAACAGCGTGCCGATGTTCACCAGCTCCGCGAGTGCGGTGAGCGGGACGAACCCGGCGAGCAGCGCGACCACGACCCCGGTGGCGATCGTGATGCGGTACGGGGTGCCGTACCGGGGGTGGACCTTCGCCAGGGCCGGCGGGAGCAGGTGGTCGCGGCTCATCGCGAACAGCACCCGCGACTGCCCGAGCATCAGGATCATCACCACCGAGGTGAGCCCGGCCAGCGCGCCCAACGAGATGATGCTCGAGAAGACCGGCATCCCATTGGCGGAGAACGCGCCCGCGAGCGGTGCGGTCGCGCTCAGCTCGGTGTAGTTCTGCATCCCCACGACCACCAGCGAGACCGCCACGTAGAGCACGGTGCAGATCGCCAGCGAGCCGAGGATCCCGCGCGGCATGTCCCGCTTGGGGTCGCGGGTCTCCTCTGCCGCGGTGGCCACGATGTCGAAGCCGATGAACGCGAAGAACACGATCGCTGCGCCGGCGAGCACGCCGCCCCAGCCGAACGTGCCGGGACTGAACCCGGTGAGCACCGAGATCAGTGGCGTGTGCAGCCAACCCTCCTCCCCCGCGGCCGCGGGCTCGGCCGGCGGGACGAACGGCGTGTAGTTGGCGGCGGTGGTGTAGAAGAACCCGACGACGATGACCAGCAGGACGACGGCCAGCTTGATCGCCACGATGATGGTGGTGACGCGCGAGGAGAGCTTGATCCCGAGGATCAGGACGCCGGTCATCACCAGCGTGATCAGGATCGCCGGGATGTTGACCGTCGCCGTCTCGCCCGCGATCGACGACGGCAGAGGCGTGCCGATGTCGTCGAGCAGCTGGTTGAGGTAGCCCGACCAGCCGACCGACACCGTCGCCGCGCCCAGGGCCAGCTCCAGGACGAGGTCCCAGCCGATGATCCAGGCGATGAACTCGCCGAAGGTCGCGTAGGAGAACGTGTAGGCCGACCCGGCCACCGGCACCGTGGAGGCGAACTCGGCGTAGCAGATGGCCGCCAGGCCGCAGACCACGCCCGCGATGACGAAGGAGATGGCCACCGCCGGGCCGGCCTGGTCGCGTGCCACCAGGCCGGTGAGGACGAAGATCCCGGTACCGATGATCACGCCGACGCCGAAGACGGTGAGGTCCAGGCCCGACAGGTTCTTCTTCAGCCGGTGTTCCGGCTCGTCGGTGTCGCGGATGGAGTCCTCGACGGACTTCACCCGGCGGGTGTTGACGGCCACGACGTCCTCGCTCTCGACACGATCCGGACCCAGGCAGCGTGGCACGGGGACTCCCGGAGCGCATGCCTACGCTGTCCCGTCGACCCCGGTCGGAGAGGAGTGCGGATGCCCGGCACCGAGGTCCCCCACGAGCTGCCGACGGAGCTCCCGTCGACGCGTCCGCGGCCCGAGGGGCGGCCGCGCACGACACCGTCCCGGCCCGACGACGTCGGCCCGGTCGTCGACTGCGCGATCTACGTCGACGGACGCCGCGAGCCCCCGGTCGCGCCGCACGAGGCGCTGCGGGCGGCGGTCGCGAAGGGCGGCTTCGTCTGGCTCGGGCTCTACGCGCCGACGGAGGACGAGCTCGGCGACATCGCCGAGCACTACCGGCTGCACCCGCTGGCCGTCGAGGACGCCGTCTACGCGCACCAGCGGCCCAAGCTGGAGCGCTACGACGACGGC
>DASQNB010000046.1:0-11820 GCA_035645175.1 Geodermatophilus sp. | reverse complement strand
GTCGTCCGCGGCTTCTTCGCCGACGTCGTCCAGCGCATCGGCATCGACGCGCTGCAGGACCGGCTGATGAGCACCATCGAGACCCGTCTCGGTGCGCTGCCGGGCCTGGACGAGCAGCCGGTCGAGGTGGCCTGACCCATGGCCTTCGAGCGGGTCTGCGGGCTGTCGGAGGTGCCGGAGAACGGCGCCCTGCGGGTCGAGCTGGCCGACGTCGACGTGGCCGTCGTCCGCTACGACGGCGATGTCTACGCGATCCAGGACGTCTGCTCGCACGCCGAGGTCCCGCTGTCCGAGGGCGACGTCGAGGAGTTCGACGGCGCGCCCACCATCGAGTGCTGGCTGCACGGGTCGTGCTTCGACCTGCGCACCGGCGAGCCCACCAACCTGCCGGCCACCGAGCCGGTCGACGTCTACCCGGTCCGCGTGGAGGGGGAGGACGTGCTCGTCGACACGGAGAGCAACGCCGCGTCCGACGACTCCCTCCGCCAAGCGGCCGGCAACTGAGGAGCGAGAAGAGAAGTGTCCGTTCTGGAGATCCGCGGCCTGCACGTCAGCGTGGGCGATGACAACAAGGATGGCACCGGCGCCAAGGAGATCCTCCGCGGCGTCGACCTGACCGTCCGCTCCGGTGAGACGCACGCGATCATGGGCCCGAACGGGTCGGGCAAGTCGACCCTGGCCTACTCGATCGCCGGCCACCCCAAGTACACGATCACCGGCGGCACGGTGACCCTCGACGGCGAGGACGTCCTCGCCATGACCGTCGACGAGCGCGCCCGCGCCGGCCTGTTCCTGGCCATGCAGTACCCGGTCGAGGTCCCCGGCGTCTCGGTGTCGAACTTCCTGCGGACCGCCGCGACCGCCATCAAGGGCGAGGCCCCGAAGCTGCGCACCTGGGTCAAGGACGTCAAGAGCGAGATGGAGCTGCTCGAGATGGACTCCGCCTTCGCCGAGCGCAACGTCAACGAGGGCTTCTCCGGCGGTGAGAAGAAGCGCCACGAGATCCTGCAGATGCGGCTGCTCAAGCCGGCCATCGCGATCCTCGACGAGACCGACTCCGGCCTGGACGTCGACGCGCTGCGGGTGGTCTCCGAGGGCGTCAACCGCGCCCGCACGGAGAGCGAGGTCGGCGTCCTGCTGATCACCCACTACACGCGGATCCTGCGCTACATCAAGCCCGACTTCGTGCACGTGTTCGTCAACGGCAAGGTCGTCGACGAGGGCGGTCACGAGCTGGCCGACAAGCTCGAGAGCGAGGGCTACGCGGCCTACGTCAAGGACTCCAACGAGCAGGCGAGCGCCGAGAAGGCCGCCGCGGAGGTCGCTTCGGGAGCCGGCGTCGTCACCGGAGGTGCCCGAGCGTGACCCAGACCGTCTCGCGTCCCGCTGGCGGGGCGCAGCAGAAGGCGCCTCTCCCGCTGGACGTCGAGGCGATCCGGGCGGACTTCCCGATCCTGACCCGCACCGTGCGGGACGGGAAGCGGCTGGTCTACCTGGACTCCGGGGCCACCTCGCAGAAGCCGCGCAGCGTCCTGGACGCCGAGCGCGACTTCTACGAGACCTGCAACGCCGCACCCCACCGCGGGGCGCACCAGCTCGCCGAGGAGGCGACCGGCCGCTACGAGGCGGCCCGCGCCACCATCGGCGCGTTCATCGGCGCGCCCGCGGAGGAGGTCGTCTTCACCCGCAACAGCACCGAGGCGATCAACCTGGTCGCCTACGCGCTGTCCAACGCGGCGACGGCCAAGGAGCCGGCGTTCCGCCGGTACGCGGTCGGCCAGGGCGACGAGATCGTCGTCACCGAGATGGAGCACCACGCCAACCTGGTGCCCTGGCAGCAGCTGTGCGAGCGCACCGGCGCCACGCTGCGCTGGCTCGGCCTGACCGACGACGGTCGGCTGGACCTCTCCGACCTCGACACGGTGGTCAACGAGCGGACCAAGCTGGTCGCGGTCACGCAGCAGTCGAACATCCTCGGCACGATCAACCCGCTCGGGGACATCTCGGCGCGAGCCCGCGAGGTCGGCGCGCTGCTGCTGGTCGACGGCGCGCAGTCGGTGCCGCACCAGCCGGTCGACGTCAGCACGCTGGGCGCGGACTTCCTGGTGTTCTCCGGTCACAAGATGCTCGGGCCCACCGGCGTCGGCGTGCTGTGGGGCCGGTACGAGGTGCTCGACGCGCTGCCGCCGTTCCTCACCGGCGGTTCGATGATCGAGGTCGTGCGGATGGAGGGCAGCACCTTCATGCCGCCGCCGCAGCGCTTCGAGGCCGGCGTCCCGATGACCGCGCAGGTGATCGGGCTGGCCGCCGCCGTGGAGTACCTGCAGCGGCTGGGCATGGAGCGGGTGCAGGCGCACGAGGAGGCCCTGACCGGCTACGCGCTGGCGAAGCTCGCGGAGATCCCCGGCGTCACGGTGATCGGCCCGCCGGACACCGTCGCCCGCGGGGGAGCGGTCTCCTTCACCGTGGAGGGCATCCACCCGCACGACGTCGGTCAGGTGCTCGACGACCTCGGCGTCGAGGTCCGGGTCGGCCACCACTGCGCCTGGCCGGTGGTGCGCCGCTACGGCGTCCCGGCCACGACGCGGGCCACCTTCTACGTGCACACCGGCTACGACGACGTCGACGCGCTCGCCGACGGCATCCGGGAAGCCCAGCGCTTCTTCGGTGTTGTACCCGGCGAGGTGAGCTGATGCAGCTGGAGTCGATGTACCAGGAGATCATCCTGGACCACTACCGCAACCCGCACGGCCGCGGGCTGCGGGAGCCGTTCGAGGCCGAGGTGCACCACGTCAACCCGACCTGCGGTGACGAGGTGACCCTGCGGGTGCACCTGGAGGGTGACACCCTCGCCGACGTCTCCTACGAGGGCATGGGCTGCTCGATCAGCCAGGCGTCGGTGTCGGCGATGCACGAGCTGGTCGTCGGGAGGTCGGTGCCCGACGCGTTGGCGACCGGTGAGCACTTCATGACGCTGATGCAGAGCAAGGGCGACCCGGCGGTCGCCGAGAAGCTCGAGGACGAGCTGGAGGACGCCGTCGCCTTCGCCGGTGTGTCCAAGTACCCGGCGCGGATCAAGTGCGCGCTGATGAGCTGGATGGCCCTCAAGGACGCGTCGGCCCGCGCGCTGTCGGCCACCACCGCTGCGCCGGTCACCCACCCCACCATCCCGGCTGGAGGACAGCAGGCATGAGCGAGACCACCGAGAACGCCACCCCTTCGACCGACGGGGCGCCGGGCGACCTGCCCGCCTACAGGTCGGCGCTGCTCGAGGACGTCGAGGAGGCCATGCGCGACGTCGTCGACCCCGAGCTGGGGGTCAACGTCGTCGACCTCGGCCTGGTCTACGGCCTCGACGTCGTCGAAGACAGTGACGCCCAGGTCGCGGTCATCGACATGACGCTGACCTCGGCGGCCTGCCCGCTGACCGACGTCATCGAGGACCAGGCCCGCCAGGCGCTCACCGGCGGCCCCGGGCCCGGCCTGGTGGACGACATCAGGATCAACTGGGTCTGGATGCCGCCGTGGGGCCCGGACAAGATCACCGACGACGGCCGCGAGCAGCTGCGCGCCCTCGGCTTCCGCGTCTGAAGAAGGACCCTGCTGCCCCCCACGCCTCGCAGGCTCGTTGCGGGGCCCTGCAGCAGGGCCGGCTCCCGACGCTGCGATGGCCCGCACCCCGCCCGGGGTGTGGGCTCTCGTCGTCTCACCGCATCTCGGCGACGCGCGCGCCGAAGCCGGCGACGGGGTTCCGCTCCCGCCGCGCGCCGACCGCGAGCAGCACCACCCCGACGACGAGGGCGCCGGCGACCGGCAGCGGCAGCGCGACCAGGGCCAGCCCGAGCGCCAGCGCGACCGCCGTCCAGGCGGCCACGAGCAGCGGCGCGCGCACCGCCCGCCACGCCGCCACGCCCATCACCGCGCCGGCCACCAGCAGGACCAGCACCGGACGGGTGCTGCCGGGCGCGACCACGGCCCACACCACCGACGGCACCGCGGCCACCACCAGCCCCGGGCCCCACGCCGGCCAGGACGGCCCGTCGGCCAGCCGGGGCCCGGCGGCCAGGAGCAGCCCGAGCGCCGCGGGCAGCGAGTAGGCCTCGACCACCGACCAGTCGGCGAGCGCCGCGGTCGTCCACGCGGCCACGACCAGCTGCGCGGCGCCGGCCCGCCACGCGGGGGTGCCCTCGGGCTCGCCGTCCCGCGGCTCCCGGGTGTGCCAGACGTGCCAGCCCCAGGCGCAGCTCAGCAGCCCCTGCGCGGCCAGCTGCACCGCCAGGACGCCGCGGTCGCGGGCGAGGACCAGCAGCACCACCGCCAGGGCCGCGCAGACCGCCCCGGTGACGACGGTGGCCCGCCGCGTCTCCCGGTCCAGCGCCAGCCCGGTGCCCAGCGACGCGGCGTAGAGCAGGCCCAGCCAGACCGCCGCCACGCCGGCGCTCACCAGCCCGCTCGCGGCGGCGACCAGCGCGGCACCGGCCAGGCAGCCGACCGCCGCGGGCACGGCCACGGGCCGGTCGTCCCGGCGCAGCGCCGCCACCAGCACGCACGGCAACGCGGTGAGCAGCAGCAGCAGGGCCAGCTCGACCCACCGCCGCCCGGCGACGAGCTGGCCGACGCTCAGCGCGACCTGGGTGCCGCCGGCCGCGAGGGCGATCGGGAGGAACAGGCCCCGCACCCACCCGGTGAGCAGCGCCGCGGCGAACGCCGCGATCAGCACGCCGGTGTACCCGGCCAGCAGGACCGCACCGGGCCCCGGGGCGCCCAGCGCGCCGCCGAGTGCTGCCCCGGACACCGCGCCGGCCAGGAGGGGGACGGCTCTGGGCGGCCCGAGCAGTGGCTCCAGCGCCCGGACCAGCCGGGCGGCGACCAGCTCGAGGGCGACGGCGGCGGTGAGCACGGCCGACGTCCAGCGGGCGGCCGCGTCGGCGCTCCACGCCGTCCCCACGGCGCCCACCACCCCGGCGACCCACCACGGCGCGGTGGTGACCAGCGCGACCCGGGCGACCAGCCGCCGGGCGCCGATCGCGATCCCCAGCCCGACCAGCGCGACGGTCAGCATCCACACCGTGCGCGCGGCGCCGTCCTCGGTACCGGCGAGGACGCGCAGCGCGGCCAGCTGACCGGCCAGCCAGGCGGCCAGCGGCCAGGTCGCCGGGCGCCGCAGCAGCCAGGTGAGCACGAGGAAGACCCCGGCCAGCACCAGCGGGGGGACGACGGAGCCGCGCAGCAGCGGGGTGCCGGTGTCGGTGCCCAGCACGGCCAGCGCGACCGCGGCGGCGGCGAGGGTCTCCTCGGTGGCGCGCAGCCGGGCGTGCGAGCCCCAGGCCGAGGCCCCCGCGGCGGCGGCGGCCAGCGCGAGCAGCAGCACCTGGGCCGACCCGCCGCCGTAGACCGCGGCCGCCGTCCCGCCGGCGCTGACCACGAGCACGGCGCCGACGACGAGCAGGAGCAGCGACGGGCGGGCCGAGTCCACGACGTCCCCCTCCCGCCTGCGTGCGACCGGTCCACGGTAGGGGCCGCCCGCGGTCGCGCACCCGGGAGCTCAGCGCATCTGCGTCACCCAGGCCACCGCCTCGCGGGCCTGCTGCCGCCGGCGCTCGTAGGTCGCACCCAGCGCCAGCAGGAACAGCCCGACCACCGCCAGCGTCATCCACCGGGGGACCAGCGGGGCGTAGGGGGTGAGCCGGCCCAGGACCACGAACGCCAGCGAGGCGGCGCCCACCACGAACGGCGCCTGCCGGTGGGTCAGCGTGCCGACGACGGTCAGCGCGCCGGCGGCCACGACCACGAGCACCAGCCGCAGCACCGACGGCGCGGCGACGACGACCAGCACCGAGGGGGCCAGCGCGGTGGCCACCGCGGCGCCCTCCGCGGCCCACGACCGGGCGCCGGCCCGCAGCTGCGGCAGCGCGAGCAGGAGCAACCCCACCGCGGCGGGCAGCGTGTAGACCTCCGGCGTCTGCACCGCGGCGCCGCCCGCGGCCACCCAGCAGGCGACCACGAGGTCCGCGACGGCGAGCACCGCCACGTCCCGCCGGCCGGCGACGAGCGCGTAGGCCCCGCCGGCCGCGCCGGCGACCGCCAGCTGGACCGCCACCTGCCCCCAGGCGCCGGTCTGCGCCGTGGACACGGCCGCCAGCAGGGTGGCCAGAGCGGCCGCGCCGGCCGCCGCCGGCTCGTCGGGGGTGCCCGCGCGGGCGGCGGCCAGGGCGAACCCGGCCGCGGCGACCAGCACGACGAGCAGCCCGGCGACCGCGGCGCCCAGCCAGCCCTCCTCGCGGGCCAGCAGTGCCGCCACCACCGGGCAGAGCAGGGCGGTGACCAGCGCCTGCGACCGGACGACGGTCAGCCGGACGGCGGTCAGCGCGGCGGGCACCGTGCCGGCCAGGGCCACCAGGCCGAGGACCCCGGCCCGGCCGTCGACCGCCAGCAGCCCACTGCCGCCCGCGGTGAGCACCCCGCCGGCGAGGAGCAGCGCGGCCGACGCGGCCCGTCGTGGCGCGGCGAGGGCCGCCGCGGTGAGCAGGGCGATCCCCAGGCCCGCGGCGGTGGTCCAGCCGGCGAGGTCGGCCCGGGCCAGCGAGCCGGTGAGCGCCAGGGCGGAGACCGCAGCGGCTGCGCCGGCCAGGAGCGGGGCCGAGGGCAGCCGGGCGGCCAGCCGCGCGTCCTGCCGGAGCAGCAGGCCGACCGCGCCGGCGGCCGCGAGCAGGGCCGTCGCGGTCCACGCGTCGACCGCCGTCCCGGCCCAGGCGACGAGCACGCCGCCGCCCGCCGCCACCGCCGCCCACGCGGCGGCCAGCACCCGGGCGACCGGTGCCAGCACCCGGCGCAGGCGCAGCAGGACGACGACGTCGAGCAGGGCGACGCCCAGCGCGGCGGCGACCCCCGCGGCCGCGGTGGCGGCGTCCTCGGGGAGCAGGAGCACCGGCACCGGCTGGACGGCGAGCAGGGCGGCCAGCGGCCAGGTGACGGTGCTGCGGGTCAGCCGGCTCGAGCCCAGGGCGGCCGCTGCGACGACGCCGCAGGAGACCGCCGTCCACAGCCGGGCCGGGACGGCGTCCAGACCACCGAGCCCGAGCGCGTGCGCCGCGCCGAGGTCGACGGCGAGCAGCGCCGCGCCGGCGGCGGCCAGTGCCTCCTCGGTGGCCCGCAGGCCGCGGCGCGCGGTCCACGCCGACACGGCGCAGGCGGCGGCGGTGACCGTCGCCATGACGGCGGACTGGAAGACCAGGCCCAGCCGGGTCCAGGCCACCGCGACGAAGGCGATGCCGGCGGCGACCACCAGCAGCGCGCCCAGCCCGAGCAGCACCTGCTGCGGGCTGACCCGCCGCGGTGGCGGCGGCACGGGGTGGCGCTCGTCGACGGAGAGCCGCGACGGAGGAGACAGCGGGGGCGGGGGTGCCACGGTGGCGACCGGCGCGGCGACCGGGGGAGCGGGGGCCGGGCGTGGTGGCGCGGCCGCGGGTGCCTGTGACTGCGGAACCGCCGTCCGCAGGGTGGCCAGCAGCCGCTCGCGATCCCGGGTGAGCTCGTCGATCGTGGCGCCGATGCGGGCGACCACGCGGGCCGCCTCGCCCACGGCCGGCAGGCCGCAGGAGGGGCACGGGGCCGGCCCCGGACCGGCGCTCGGCCGGCCGCACACCGGGCACGGTGGGCTCCACGGCGGACCGGACGTCGAGGTCATGTGCAGGATCGTGGCGTGCCCCGGACCAGCGCGGGAGGCGTGTCGCCCGTCTGTGGACGACGGGGTGCCGCCGACGTCACCCCGGAAGTCGGTCGGCTCGGCGCCGCCGAGCGCCTACCCTGGGATCAGTGATCACGACGACCGGCCTCGAGCTGCGCGCCGGGGCTCGCGTCCTCATCAGCGAGGCGACCCTCCGCGTGCAGCCCGGTGACCGCATCGGCCTCGTCGGCCGCAACGGCGCCGGCAAGACCACCACGCTCACCACGCTGGCCGGTGAACGGCTGCCGCACACCGGCAGGGTCGAGGTCAGCGGTGAGATCGGCTACCTGCCGCAGGACCCGCGCAGCGGCGACCTGGACACCTCCGCCAGCGACCGCGTGCTCTCCGGTCGCGGGCTGGACGTCCTGCGCGCGCAGATGACCAAGGCGCAGGTCGCGATGGCCGAGCCGGCCGACGACGCCGAGCGCGACCGGGCGGTGCGCCGCTACGGCCGGCTGGAGGACCAGTTCGCCGCCCTGGGCGGCTACGCCGCGGAGAGCGAGGCCGCGCGCATCTGCACCGCGCTCGGCCTGCCCGACCGGGTGCTGGGCCAGCCGCTGCGCACCCTCTCCGGCGGTCAGCGGCGCCGCGTGGAGCTCGCTCGCATCCTCTTCTCCGACGCCGAGACGCTGCTGCTCGACGAGCCGACCAACCACCTGGACGCAGACTCGATCACCTGGCTCAAGACGTTCCTCGCCGCGCACAAGGGCGGGCTGGTCGTGATCAGCCACGACGTCGAGCTGCTCGACGCCGTCGTCAACAAGGTCTGGCACCTGGACGCCAACCGGGCCTCCGTCGACGTCTACAACCTCGGCTGGAAGCCCTACCTCGCCCAGCGGGAGACCGACGAGCGGCGCCGCAAGCAGGAGCGGGCCAACACCGAGCGCAAGATCGACGCGCTGACCTCGCAGGCGGACAAGATGCGGGCCAAGGCGACCAAGGCGCGGGCCGCGAAGAGCATGGACAAGCGGGTCGAGCGGCTCGCGGCCGGTCTCGAGGACGTCCGCGTCCAGGACCGGGTGGCCAAGCTGCGCTTCCCCACGCCGGCCGCCTGCGGCCGGACGCCGCTCACCGCGGAGGGACTGAGCAAGAGCTACGGCTCGCTGGAGGTGTTCACCGACGTCGACCTCGCCGTCGACCGGGGCACGCGGGTCGTCGTCCTCGGGCTCAACGGGGCCGGGAAGACGACGCTGCTGCGGATGCTGGCCGGCACCGAGGTGCCCGACACCGGCGAGGTGAAGGCCGGGCACGGGCTGCGGGTCGGCTACTACGCGCAGGAGCACGAGACCCTCGACCTGGACCGCTCGCTGCTGGAGGTCATGCGGTCGGCGGCCCCGCAGAGCACCGACACCGAGCTGCGGCGGATCCTCGGCGCGTTCCTGTTCTCCGGCGACACCGTCGACCAGCGCGCCGGCACGCTCTCGGGTGGCGAGAAGACCCGGCTGGCCATGGCCACGCTGGTCGTCTCCGGCGCCAACGTGCTGCTGCTCGACGAGCCGACCAACAACCTCGACCCGGCCAGCCGCGAGCAGGTGCTCCAGGCGCTGCGCACCTACGCCGGTGCCATCGTGCTCGTGACCCACGACGAGGGCGCGGTGCGCGCGCTGGACCCGGACAAGGTGATCCTGCTGCCCGACGGCACCGAGGACGCCTGGAGCGAGGACCTCGCCGACCTGGTCGAGCTGGCGTAGCCGCCGGGTCCGGGCACGTGGCCGATGAGTTCGCGGCTCGAGCCGGGTCGGGAGGGTCATGACGCCCTCACCTGCCCTGGCCCGTGCCGCCGTCGACGCGGCGGTCTCCGCCGAACGACGCCGCCTCGCCGACTCCGTCGCCGCCCTCACCGCCGCGCAGTGGGCGACCCCGTCGCTGTGCGCCGCCTGGACGGTCCGCGACGTGATCGCGCACCTCACGGTCACGACGAGGCTGACCGTGCCGCGGGTGCTGCGGGCGGCGGTGCGGGCGCGCGGCAGCTTCGACCGGATGGCGGTCGACCTCGCGGCGCAGCGGGCAGCGGCGTACACCACCGCCGAGCTGGTCGCCCAGCTGCGCGAGAGCGCCGACTCCACGCGGAGGTTCCCCGGCAGCACCCCGATGGACCCGCTCATGGACCTGGTCGTCCACGGTCAGGACGTCGCGCGGCCGCTGGGCCGGCGCCACGTCTCGCCGCCGGAGGTGGTGGCGGCCTGCCTCGCCCACGTCGCCACCAACCGGTTCATGGGCGGGCCGCGGCGGCTGGCGGGGGTCCGGCTGGTCTCGACCGACAGCGGGTGGACCCTGGGCGACGGCGCCGAACTGCGCGGGCCCGACGTCGACCTGCTCCTGGTGGCGGCGGGCCGTCGGGCCGGCCTCGCCGCGCTCGACGGGCCCGGGACCGCGGTCGCGGCCGGGCGCCTGGGCTGAGCGGCCGGCCGCCCCACCAGCACTTCTTGGAGTCGTTCCAACGAGTTGCGATCTCGCCTGGCCGACGTCGCCCGTCCGGGTGATCATGGGGTGTGGGACGCCGAGGTCAGCGGGGCCCGGCGCCGACGGGACGAGCAGCCTCGGCGGGCCACGGGTCCGCCGGCGGTTGCTGACGGAGGGGAGTCATGGCCGACTCGAGCACCGCGGATCTCGGCAAGGGCAAGCGCATCACCGGAGACGACCGCTCGTCGCTGGCCGACCAGCTGCGCAAGCGCTACGACGGCGGGGAGAGCATCCGGTCGCTGGCGTCGTCGACCAACCGGTCCTACGGCTTCGTGCACCGGCTCCTGTCGGAGTCCGGCGCCAGCCTGCGCAGCCGCGGGGGAGCCAACCGGAACAGCAAGAAGAGTTGAGCGGACCCGACCAGCACGGGTGGGTGAGGACGGCGCGCGACGGCGCCGTCCTCACCGTCACCCTCGACCGCCCCGACCAGCTCAACGCCCAGACCCCCGCCACGTGGGCGGCCCTCGCCGCCGTCGGCAGTGCCCTGGACGACGACGTGCGGGTGGTCGTCGTCCGGGGTGAGGGGCGCTCCTTCTCCGCGGGGCTCGACCGCACCCTGTTCAGCACCGACCCCGGCACCGCCGGCGGCCTCGGGGAGCTGGGCCGGCTGCCGGCCGAGGAGGCGCAGGAGCGCATCCGGGGCTACCAGGCCGGCTTCCGGTGGCTGCGCTCGCCGGGGATCGTCTCGGTCGCCGCGGTGCAGGGGCACGCCATCGGTGCCGGCGCGCAGCTGGCGCTGGCCTGCGACCTACGGGTGCTCACCGAGGACGCCACCGTCCGGCTGCCCGAGGCGACGCTGGGGCTGGTGCCCGACCTCACCGGCACGAGCACCCTCGTGGAGCTGGTCGGCTACGCGCGGGCGCTGGAGCTGTGCCTGACCGGGCGGGCGGTGGGTGCGGCCGAGGCGCAGGCGATCGGGCTGGCCAACACCGTCGTCCCCGCGGCCGGGCTGGCCGATGCGGTGGCCTCGCTGGTCGCCGCGCTCACCGCCGCCCCGGTGGGGGCGAGCCGGGAGACCGCGGCGCTGGTCCGTTCCGCCGTCCGCAACGACCCGGAGACCCAGGACGCCGCCGAGCGCGCCGCGCAGACCCGGCGGCTGGCCGAGCTGGCCGGCCGGTCCTGAACCGGCCGCTCCCGGGCCGGCCGCTGCCGGACCGGTCGCTGCTGGACTGTCGGTGGGGACTGCCAGGCTCCCTCCGGAACAGCCCGCCCGGCAGGGGTGTTGGCCGGTCGGGAGAGGAGGTGGCATGGACGTGAGCGGTCCCATGTCCTCCATGGCGGCGATGCGGTCCTTCCGTCGTGACCCGTCGGTCACCTCGCGCCGGCTGCCCAAGGGCACCGTCCGGCGCATCCTCGGCATCGCGCGGCCCTACCGGCGCGACCTGACCTGGTTCCTGGTGCTCGTCGTCGGTTCCTCGCTCATCGGCGTGCTCACCCCGCTGCTGGCCGGCCAGATCGTCAATCGGATCGCCGGCCTGGAGGGGACGGCAGCCGACATCGTCCGCATCGCGCTGTTCATCGCGGCGCTCGCGGTGGTCGACGCCGGGATCTCGCTGGCCACCCGCTGGTTCTCCGCCCGGATCGGCGAGGGGGTCATCTACGACCTGCGCAGCCGGGTGTTCGAGCACGTC